>VFJU01000561.1 GCA_009885905.1 Verrucomicrobiota bacterium | reverse complement strand
TCGGTAAACATGCGAATGGTGAATACTCGGATGAGGAACTCGAAACGGTCGAGGCCAATGCGATTCCCGGTGCAGGGTCTTGTGGTGGAATGTATACGGCGAATACCATGGCTTCCGCCATCGAGGCGCTTGGTATGTCCCTCCCTAACGGATCAGCACAAAATGCGATCTCTGATGATAAGATGAAAGATTGTTTCGACTCAGGCGCAGCGGTCATCAACCTCATCAAGTTGGGCATCAAGCCTCGTGATATCCTAACAAAAAAAGCTTTTGAAAATGCGATTACAGTTCTCATCGCGCTTGGAGGCTCGACGAATGCCGCCCTCCACATTCCCGCCATCGCTCATTCCGCTGGGGTGGATATCACCATCGACGATTTCGAGCGCATCGGCAAAAATGTGCCCGTCCTCGCGGATCTCAAGCCATCGGGAAAATACGCGATGTCTGATCTTGTCGCGATCGGAGGAACTCTGCCGATGATGAAAATATTGCTTGATGGGGGACTTCTTCATGGCGACTGCATGACTGTTACGGGTCGCACGATGCGTGAAAATATTGAGAAATTTACCACGCCATATCCCGAAGGGCAGGAAATCATCCGCCCGCTTTCTAACCCGATTAAAAAAGACAGTCATCTCCGGATTCTGTATGGAAATCTAGCAGAAGGTGGATCGGTCGCAAAAATCTCTGGAAAAGAAGGTGAAACCTTCACGGGTAAGGCACGCATCTTTGACTCGGAGGGTGATGCGATGCATGCGATTCTTGGCAAACACATCAACAAAGGCGATGTCATCGTGATCCGCATGGAGGGTCCAAAAGGTGGACCTGGCATGCGAGAGATGCTTGGGCCTACCAGCGCTGTCATGGGCATGGGCTTGGGCAAGGACGTCGCACTCATCACGGATGGTCGGTTCTCTGGAGGGAGTCACGGATTTGTCGTCGGCCACATCACGCCTGAGGCTTTCCTTGGTGGGACGATTGGAATCCTCGAAGAGGGAGATCAAATCACGATCGATGCATTGACAAATCGAATTGATGTGAATCTAACTGATGATGAGATTGCGAGACGCAAAGCGCTTTGGGTACAGCCAGCTCCTCGCTACACTCATGGAGTTTTAGCGAAGTACGCCAAACTCGTTTCGACAGCCAGTGAGGGAGCGGTCACGGACAAGTATTTGTGAAACAAGATGCCGTAAGATTTTGACTCAAAACCCTAATAAAAATGAGTGCCTGAGCGCGGCTTGGATTTCCAGTCGTGGCTTGGCTTTCAAGGTGCTTTTGGGCATGATGCTCGTCGCGGTTGCGGTTCTTTTTGGCAGGCATTTTACCTATCTGATTCCTATTCTTGAGCATTGGATCGTCGCGAGCGGCCCGCTTGGTTACGTCGTGTTTATCATAGTCGTGGTGGTCTGTACCTCGCTCTACGTGCCTGACACATTGTTTGCCTTGATGGCAGGGGTGGTCTTTGGATTGTGGCGTGGATCTGGCGTGATTATGATCGCCGCATTGCTAACTGCCGTCCTCGATTTCACGCTTTCAAGATATTTCTTCGCTGCGCGTGGACGGCGTTGGTTAGATAAGAACCCTCGATTGGGCGCGATCGAGAGAGCTGCGAGTCGTGAAGGGTTGCTGTTTCTTATTTTATTGAGGCTAACGCCGATTCATCCCGTCACGGTGAGTTACGTATTAGGGGTAACAAACACTCGCTTTGGAGTTTTTCTAGCAGCGTGTGTCGGACTTTTCCCTGCATTATTCGTTGAAGTTTATTTTGGTTACATGGCCCACCACGCAGCTCAATTTGCAGGAGGCGTGAGTAAGCACTCGAGTTCACACTTGATCGTAGATATTTGTGGATTGGTTGCGTGCATTGTTTTTCTAGTATGGGTCACTCGTATTGCGCACCGTGCACTTGAATCCGAAAAAAGTGGTTCATGATTGATGGCATCACCTTGAATCTGGAGATGATAAAAGTTGAGACTCGTATAATTATCGCATGACGAACATGAAACGAAAGGATAGAATCTATCAATGGTCGATGGGCATCCTGAAATTGTTTTTGCTTATCATCGGAATAATTGGATTGTTAGTGTACTTGGGATGGGTTCTTTTTGCGTCGAAATTGCCGCCGCTTCAACTCTGGCATTCACAAGCGCCGGCGTCGGAGTTTGTGGCATCTGATGAGACTTCAAATTATGATTTCGATGATTATTTAAAACAAGAAGATCGGGTTTTTACCGAACTCGATCATTTGTCAAAGGGACCATGGGCAAATGCGGCCGATGTCAAATTCTGTCGATTTAATGCGACATCGCTTTGTAATCCCGAAAGCTTGTTTCCACAAAACTGGAATCGGACGTTTATTCGCAAAGTAGAAAAACCCAAAGGTGGGATTTTGTTCCTCCACGGCCTGAGTGATTCGCCCTATTCTTTTCGAGTCCTCAGCGAGCGGTTAATGAATGAGGGTTACACCTCGATTGTGATGCGAGTTCCTGGGCATGGAACATGTCCTGCGGCTTTGGCTAAGACCCGTAACGAAGACTGGCGTGCTGCGGTCCGAGTCGGGGTTAAAGGACTTCGATCAATGCTGCCTGCAGACGCTCCTTGGCTTGTGGTAGGATTTTCTAACGGTGGTGCACTGGCAGTAGATTACGCAATCTCGGCTCTGAAAGACCCGTCGTTGCCTCGTCCAAATGCCCTTGTTTTATTGTCGCCCATGATCGGCATTACGGATCTCGCAAATATTGCCACTTTTCACCGTGAAATCGCATGGTTGTCCGGTGATCCTAGAGCAAATTGGTCGGTGGTTTCTCCTGAGATTGATCCTTTTAAATACACCTCATGGCCGATGAATGGAAGTGTGCAGGGATGGAAGATGACAAAGCGAGTTGAATCTGGTCTAGCAGATTTGGCTGCTGCAGGACGAATGAGCGAGTTTCCGCCAGTGCTTACGTTTCAATCGGCGATTGATGCGACGGTGGAGGTTCCAAAGTTGATCCAATCGCTATACAATCGTGTCGCGAAAAATAGCAGTGAGTTGGTCGTGTTTGACGTCAATCGCATGAGTTGGTTGAACCCGCTAATAAATGATCGTTTTGAAAAGGCACTTGAGCCCATCTTTTCAAGCAATAATCTCGCTTACAAGTTAAGCCGCGTGACAAACGTTGCTGATGATCGCGCAGAAGTTTGTCGAGTTATGCGAGACGGTGCGGATTTGCACCGTGAGCCACTAGCCATGAACTGGCCGCGTGATCTTTACTCGTTGTCGCATTATGCTTTGCCATTTTCGGAGGAAGATCCTGTTTATGGACGAAAACTTCCAACTAGGCAGCTACTTTTGGAACTTGGTGATCTAAATTTGCGTGGTGAGAGTGGCGGTCTGTTGATTTCTGATGGGATGCTTCTCCGTCTTCGATACAATCCATTTTACCCGTTCATCGAAAGCCATGCTCTGGATTGGATGCGGCGAGTGTTGCCAATTCCGATTCATTGATAACCGTAACCATGCTTTCACTCAAGAATGACTTGATTAGGCTTTGAGTGTAGGTTGTTATCCAATTCAGGTCCCAAAGGATTGATCGCATAAAGCATCTAAATCTAACGAATATGTCGTGCTCGCTTGTTTCTAAATCTTTTATCGTTTCAGTTTTTAGCCTCTTGGTTCTAAGCTGCGCCACCCATAGTCCTTCACCGCCATCGGTGGAAGCGGCTCAGAATTTACGCAAAGCTCGTTTACCCAACCAAAAATTGGAATCTCGCGTTGCCCATTATTTGCGTGCCGCCGAACTCTCGGTGCCATTGGTTCATGGCTCTGCATCAGAGAGCATGATTTACAATCAAGCCGCGGCCGAGCTCGCTGTGCTTTTGCGTAAAAGCGATCAATCTGTTTTTTGGAATAATCCCTTCTCCGTATCTGCCGATGGTTTGACGTATCGACTAAAGTTTAAGCCTGCAAGCGACGACGGAGTTTGGTCGCCGGATTATTTTACCTCACTTCGACTCGCATCTGATGTCAACGAATCCGAAGTTAAAATGGCGAACACTCGGAGTGGTTTCGGTGGAGAACTTGTTGGGATTCGGAAAATGGAACCGCGTGAATCATTTACGATGAAGGCCGGTATCAACGCAGCAGTTACCTCGGTGCTTAACTTTAGTGGCAATGAGGCAACTCTATCTTTAGAAGATCCAACCAAAAAGTCGGTGATCCGCATCGGTGGCGTGCCACGTCCACTCGCGGCGAACTTTTCTGCACCGAACTCAGCGTACCCACACATCAACAAGCGCCTCGTTGGATTTTTGGAGGGGTTGCGTCCTGGATGGTTCATGGAAGAGTCTGGAGTTTTTTGCCTTCAACCTTATGACTCCGAACGAATTCCAGTGATCTTTGTTCACGGACTCATTTCGACACCTTATATTTGGTTAGATCCAATCAATCAGATCAATCAAGACCCTGTTCTTCGTTCCCGTTACCAACCCTTGGTCTTTGCTTATCCCTCGGGATTCCCACTTGCTTTTGTTGCGATGAAATTTCGCGATCAGCTATCGAAATTTCAGAAGACTCACCCGATGCCTAACGGATTTATTTTGGTGGGTCATAGTGAGGGAGGTTTGGTTACTCAGATGCAAACGATGACGCTTACTCGGGAGGACTGGAAAAAAGCGATCGGTTCGAAAGCAGACAAATTGTTTGCCAAGCAGCAATACCTAGAAAAGATAGAAAAGGCTTTGCTAATTAAAGCAAATCCTGAGGTGAGAAGGGTTATTTTTATTTCTACACCGCATCGTGGATCAGATATGGCGCTTGATTCTATTGGAAAGATTGCGAGTCACCTGATTCGTTTGCCGATGACCTTGATTAATCCATTTTTATCAGACATTGGTCAGGCAGCTTCGATTATGTCAGGTCACCCAGGAAAATTGCCTAACAGTATAACAAGTTTTTCTCCGAAAAATCCTACACTGATCACCATGGACACCAAGAAGGTTGTTCCGCCTTGTCACTCGATTATTGGAAATCGTGGTCTGCCCGGTCCTCTTGCGGACAGCTCGGACGGCGTGGTGCCTTATTGGAGTTCACATCTCTACTATGCAAAATCTGAGGCGATCGTTCCGGGTCCCCACGGTTGTTACGACTTTCCGGAGGCGATTAAGGAAATGAAGCGAATCTTGCACCTGCATCTTGAAACGACCGGCGGTCGTGCCCGCTCACCACGGCTTTAAGAGACGAGGCTTTTCTCGCCTGTGTTAGGCTTTCCCTGGGGTGGGTGGAACTTCCTCTGGCAATATGACTTCACCTATTTCAAAGTCAGCGGCAGTTGGCTTGCATGTGAGTTGATAGAATGGTGACTGCTCGTTACTCATTAGGTCAGACCAGCGGACAATCTCACCCGTGTAAGCGGAGATCCGACCCATGATTGCCACCAAGGTCGACTCGGCGACACTCTTTGCATCGTTCAGTGGCTTTCCGGTGATGACACTTCGGATCATGTCTACGTGCTCTTGAACTTGGCCATTGTCTGAATCGACCTTGATTTCAGGAATTTCAACTTTCTTGCCACTAAGTTTTCCACCGGCGAAACAAGTTCCATCTGTGCCGGTGAAGACTTCTCCGATCCGCTGATAGGTTCCGGACATTTGGCGACATTGGCTGTGGATGTGAACATCGTTTCCGAAGTCATAGTCGACGCTGAAAAAGTCGAACATGTTACCGGTTTTTCGGCGTGCACGACCTCCGTAGCCGATGGCGGTGACCGGTAGGCGACCTAGAAACCAAACTGCTACGTCAAGATTGTGGATGTGTTGTTCGACGATGTGGTCCCCTGATAGCTCGGTGAAATTGAGCCAATTGCGAGTGAGATAAGATGCGTTAGATTCGTCAGCATTGCGCGTTTTTGTCCATGGCACCGTGCCATCCCATTGGACGACACCGCCTTTGATGGTTCCGATGGCGCCAGCGTCGATGAGCGCCTTGTTTCTTAGATAGGCAAGCATGTGACGGCGCTGAGTTCCGGCAACAACGGCTAATTTTTTTGTGTTAGCGATTTCTCCCGTTGCGATGATCGAGCGAGCACCGCAGGGGTCTACAGCCACGGGTTTTTCGATGAAGCAGTGCTTACCAGCTGCGACGGCTGCAGCGAAGTGCAATGGGCGGAAGGCGGGAGGGGTGGCCATCAAAACGTACTCGCAATCCGTGGCGATAACTTTCTGATAGTTGTCGTAGCCGCTGAAGCATTTTTCCGAAGGTAGAGCATATTTTTTTCCTGCGTTTTCAGCATTGATCTGGAATGCGTCTCCAGTAGCAACCACCTCGGCTTCAAGCCCTAGGATTTTACAGGCATCGATAAAGTTTGAAAGCGCACCAGTGCCCCGCCCGCCGCAACCGATCAATGCGACCTTAACTTTTCGCGGGGCGGAAGCTCGATCGGCTGCAAAGACTGACCCAGCAGCGATGCTGGCACCGAGCAGAGTGGTATTTCCAAGAAACTTGCGGCGATTCATCTTAGGGTTCATCTTTGTTATTACTTTTCGGTAGTCTGTGCTCTTTCAGATTTTTCCCTCAGCTGGGATATGTGGTTCGAAAGTCATCGAAAGTTCGTGTTCACGTGCTTTGGCTGCTTTTTTCGCACGTTGGTAAAATTGCTCCTGCACACGAATTTGCTTTAGGCCTTTTTTGCGTTCTAAGCGGCGCGAAGTTCCATCGGGTTGTAGGCGGTAGGCTTGGGTATTGTCGAGAAAGTAGGTTTCAAGGATGCGCTCAAGTCGGCGTTTCAGGGCGGGCTCTTCGATCGGTATCATCAACTCCACTCGTTTTTCAAGATTGCGAGTCATCCAGTCAGCTGAGGCGATGTAAACTTCGGCACTTCCACCATGGTGGAAATAGAAAAGTCTCGCGTGTTCGAGGAATCGGTCGATCACTGAAATGACTTCGATATTTTTCGAATACTTGTTATCGCCAGGCTTGAGACAACAAATGCCGCGCACGTTTAGCCGGATGTCGACCCCAGCCTGTGAGGCCTTATAGAGGGCGTCGATGATGTCTGGATCTTGTAGCGAATTCACTTTGCCGATAATGCGTGCCGGTTGCCCTTGTTTTGCACGGACGGTTTCTCCGGTGATTAGATCTAACAAAGTTTTTTTCATCGCCGTTGGAGCGGGGACGAGTCTTTGAAAACGAAGGAGCTTGGAACGACCACTGACAGCATTGAAAAAAAGTGAGGCATCGTGCGCGAACTCAGGCTTGCAGGTTAGGTAGGAGAGGTCGGTGTATAGTTTGGCTGTAGTCTCGTTGTAATTTCCTGTTCCGAGGTGGACATAGCGACGGAGGTGGCCGGATTCACGGCGGACTATCAGGCATATTTTCGCGTGCGTTTTGAGGTTCTTTACGCCGTAAACGATCTGCGCCCCAGCACGTTGGAGTTCGTCCGCGCGGTCGAGGTTGCGCGCCTCATCGAAGCGGGCTTTGAGCTCGACGATGGCGGTGACATGCTTGCCGTTTTCTGCAGCTTTGATCAGGGCATCGACGATTCTTGACTTACGTGATGTGCGGTAGAGCACCTGCTTGATGGCGATGACGTCAGGGTCTTCCGCAGCTTCTTCGATTAAACGCACTATGGGCTCGAAAGACTCGTAGGGATGAAATAACAAAATATCATTTGCTGCGATTGTTTCAAACATAGATGCGCCTGGCGAGATGCTAGGTGAGTTCTGTGAAGGCCAGTCTGCATCACGTAGGTGGTCAAATCCAGGAAGGAAGGCGAGATCGATGAATGAGGCAAGACCTGGTGGGCCATCGACACGATAGATTTCCTGCGCACTTGCAGCGGTGGCATGTTGAATTATTCGCACCAGATCTCTGGGTGAATCGGACCGAAGTTCTAACCGGACTGTGTCAGCAAATTGACGAGCTGATAGAACGTCTTCCATTTCTCCTGCTAGGTCTGCGGCGTCTTCATCTTGGATCGCGATATCGCCATTACGGGTGACCCTAAATGCGGTGGTGGCAGTCACAGTTTCTCCAGGAAAAAATTCTCCGGCATGGCAGGCGACCAGTTCTTCGATGAGGACGAATCCGTGACCTTCTCCCTCGATGTTTAGGATCACTCGACGACCCAGAATTTCTGGGATGGGAATAAATGCGTGGCGAACCTTCTGTGTTTCTGGATCAAGCAAGCGGCAAGCTACCGTGATTTGCAGGGCTGGTACGATGGGAGGCGGTCCATCGGCATCGACGGCGAGGGGAGTGAGTAGAGGGAATATTCCGTCGGTAAATGTTGCGGCGACTTGTGCAGCTTGAACGACGGTTAGAGAGCGAGGGTCTAGCGGGTGGATACCAGCTTTTTCGAGCGCCGGAACGATCGTGCCAGTGAGTAGACTGTATTGTTGAGCCGCCATTTTAAGAATACGCTGGCGAATTGATATCAGTGTCTGGGTCGGAGTATATCCTGATGGGTCCAGAATTTTACGACCACTACGGCGCATCAACATCAAGCCGCCGACGCGGACTTGAAAAAATTCATCTAGGTTCGATGCACTGATTGCTAGAAATTTGATGCGTTCGAGTAGAGGCAAGTCATCGCGGACGGCTTCGTTGAGCACGCGTTGGTTAAACTCAAGCCAAGACAGTTCACGATTAAGGTAAGGAGCAGCCATGTGGGAATTCGGTATTTCAGTGGTGAAGTATTGCCTCAGTTATCCTCGTCGATGATCACGCTGAGGCCAAAGACTTGTTCGAAAAGATCAGCTTTGGAAGACATGGCAAGCCGCTCGACGGCGGCGTCTGCTAGTCCGGGAAGACGGATGCGGAGCTTGCCAGATTCACGGCGTATTTCGAGCTTCGCAACTCGTTGGACGTGGGTTCTCTCGAGGGCATCTGCGACACGTAGAAGGGCGGCAAGCTTGCAAACGCGTATCCGATCATCAGTGCTTAGTGCTGCATAGCTCGGGTGGTCTAACCGAGGCCCCGAATGCCGATGATAGCGTGCGACGAGAGCGACGATGGTGACATCACGGCGATTGAGTCCGAAGACTTCGGAATTAAGAATAAGGTACTCCGAATGTTTGTGGTGTGCACGTGGGCTGACGTACGTACCGACCTCATGAAGGATGGCGGCCACTTGGAGAAGGAGTGAGTCATGAGGCGTGAGTTGATGGAGATCTGCCAGAGATTCGAAAAACCGTGAGCAAAGATTTCCTACGTGTTCGCCATGGCTAGGGTCGGACTGATAGCGTTTCGCTAGAATTTTTGCAGAACGCAGCACCTCTTCTGCAAAGGCACCCGTATGTTCTTGGGAGACGAGCAAATCGTGGAGCAGTCCTTCTTCGTACTCGCTGGTTGGGATATGGACCTCACGGAGATCGAGAGTCTCAGCCACTGCTAGATTGATTTCTAGTGCTGGAATAAGGGCCTCAGCAGTCTGGTAGTCGAGTTGGAATTGTTTCACCAACTCCACGTCACTCATATTTGCGGCGTCTGCGGTGAACTGCCTGAGGGTCTTAAGTGTGCAAACTTGAGTGGAACGAGTGAGGACAGAAGCGATAGATTGAAGTTCGTAGCCGATGAGCACGAGTCCATCGACTTTGATGTCCGAGAAGTCGAAGCGGATCTGAGCGAGATTGCCATAAGCATGTTCGCGAATGACTCGAAGCATTGCTTGGCCCTCCGCATGAGATCCATCGACGGCTTCACGAGTTCGGTGCGCGCCCAACCTATAACTGGTGTAGCGAGCGATACGGCCGTTTTGAAACAGCAAGGCACGAGTATTTCCAGGACCCACGTGAAGGATTAGCGTGGTGCCCTTGCGCATGGCGGGAATCTTGAGTAGGCGGCGCCGCGTCTTGAGGTAAATGAGTCTCGTCATTTCTCCATCGTCGATCGTGGTGACACGAAGTCCGCAAGCGATACGAATCCGATTCATGACCGTCTCATGGTTAGTCGCCTCGCTAAGTATGTTAGTCGCCACCGCACGGGTGACGAGATGAGGATCGAGTCCGAGTTCGGCCAAAGATTTTTGGTAACCTTTTATAATTGCCACCACTCGTTCGGTGGTGGTTGAACTCACGAGCCCGATGCTGAAAATGTCGCGCGCGATCGGAGCGGGTTGTTCGAGAAGCTCGATGGGCGTGAGCGAGCCATCTTCTGCACGTTCCGCCACCATCAAGGACACCGAACTCGCCCCAATGTGAAGTGCGGTGACTAGGTTTTCGGCGCCTATGATTTTTTTTGTAGGCTTTCGGACATTCGGCATGTGACAAAGACACATTGCAAACGCAGCAGGTTCAATCCCCAAAATGTGACGAAGCATTTCTTCCTGCACTCGGGGCTTGTCAGTCTGCCAGTATATGTCGATGAATCATTCATGCCAGTCTGCGGTGCTTTAGAAAAATATTGGGTGAAACCCGGCACCAAGTTGTGCTTGGCGAAAATGGACTGTGGCGAGAAGTCACTTTTTAAATCCGACTCAAAAGAGGACTTCGAACCGCAATTCGATGATTTACAGCGACAACTTCAGGACATCCAAAAAAAGCTCTACGCTCAGAACAAGCATCGCATTTTAGTGGTGATTCAGGCGATGGACACCGGTGGTAAGGATGGTTGTATCAAACACGTTTTCTCACGGATCGATCCACAAGGTATTAATGTGTGCTCTTTCAAGAAGCCGAGCGAAGAGGAATTGTCCTATGATTTCTTGTGGCGTGTGCATTCCAAAGTGCCGCATCGTGGGCAGTTGGTGATTTTTAACCGCAGTCATTACGAAGATGTTATCGCGGTTCGTGTTAAAAAAATCTATCCGGAAAATATTTGGAAACAACGGCAGCGTCATATCGTCGAGTTCGAGAGGATGCTCGCTGAGGAGGGGACAACGATCGTAAAAATCTTCCTCAATATTTCAAAGGCCGAGCAAAAAATTCGACTTGAGTCGCGTCTAGCAGATCCTGAGAAGTACTGGAAAGTGAATCCCGACGACTTGGTGGACCGGTCCCACTGGGATGATTTTATGCAAGCTTATGACGATGTAATTAGTAAGACGTCTACCGAATTTGCCCCGTGGTATGTTGTCCCTGCAGACCGCAAGTGGTATCGTAACTTGTGCGTTGCTAGGATCATGGTCGACACTCTCAAAAAGTTGAACATGGAGTTTCCACCGATCAGCTGGGATCCGAAGACGATCAAAGTGGAGGATTGAGCCGACCTCATCGGCAATCTTCACTAACCGATTGCAATGGCACGCGTATCCACTTGAATTGCGTTTCAAAAAATCAAATCACCCGCGACCAAAGCACCTTGAGATAGCGAGACTCTGGGTAGTTAGAAAGCGTCGGGTGATCAGGGCCTGCCCCTGTGCGGTCGAAGGTCTGCAGTCGCTTGTTTCTACGATGAGCGGAGGTGATCACGATTTGTTCGAACTCGCCAGCTCCGAGCTGGCCCGAGCAAGAGCACGTGACGTACAAGCCTTCGGGTGCAACGAGTTGCAGGGCGAGTTTGTTTAAATCAGCGTATTTTGCGATACCCGTTTCGTCCTCGCGGCCGTGGATGAATTTTGGTGGATCCGCGATGACAAGATCCCAAGTGCGTCCGTTTTCAATCATGGTACGCGCCCAAGTGAAGGCATCTGCGTGGGTGAATTTTACTCGCACGTTATTTAAGTTTGCGTTGCGCTTGGCCATGGCGATCGCGGTTTCATCTAGGTCGACCGCCGTCACTTCTTCTGCACCCGCGAGAGCCGCGGAAATCCCGAAGCCACCGGTGTAACAGCAAAGATCTAACACTGTGCGTCCCTGCGCCAGCGCTCCAAATTTTTTTCGACTGTCTCGCTGGTCGCAGAAAAATCCGGTCTTATGACCGTCGCTAAAATCCACTTCATAGCGTACCCCGTGTTCACGTATTTTCACCGAGCGTACGTTATCGGACTCAACTCCACCACGGTGGGGGATGCCTTCGATCCTCGCCAAGTCTTGATCTACGCCGACCACCACGCGTTTCGTGTCGAACGATTCATGGAGTAGCGGCAACCATTGGGGCAGTCGTTGCCATGCTGCTAGATTAGTGATCTCCACGGAAAGCACATCGGCAAATTTGTCCGCTACGATGCCAGGCATGAAATCCGCGTCGCCGTGGATGGCTCGGTAACTGTCTGTTTCCGCATCCAGCTTGAGCACCTCGCGGCGGAGTTTTGCAGCGCGGCGGATGGCATTTTCAAAAAATGATGCGTCGTCGAGTTCCTCTAACGAGTGGCTCACCACGCGCAGTGGCATCCGTGACTTTGGATTCCACAGACCCCATCCGAATGGCGTACCCTCCTTGCCGAGCACCAGCACGAATGAGCCCGGCGTGGCATCGCGGGAAACCTCGCCGATCATCTTTGGCCAGATCGAGGGGTGAAATGTTTGGTATTTAAGTTGGACAGTCGGCACGGCGGCAACGAACGCTGAAATGGCTCGCGACTCAAGGAATAAGGCACAAAAGAGGTCCAAGGGTCGGCGAAAGGGTGATTTTATCGAGGTTATTTGGCATAATTGTAGGTTATATCATTCGTCGACGCGGAAACCTCTAAGGATTGCTACTTGCCCGTGAGGCGTCGATTTTTAGTCTGTGTGCAAGTCGATGGCGTAAGTGCGATCGTAATTTCTAACGATGAAACAAACCGAATCCGACTATATTTTTGTTTTGACCAATCCCGGGTCGGAAAAAGCCCTGAAACTCGAGGCGGAAAACCTAAAATTTGGGTGGCGTCTCAGTTACCAACGCCGTGGATTCGTCACCTTTAAGGCGGACAAACCATTCTCCTTGAAATCTCTCGCTGTCGATCTCGGCTGCGCCCGTCGCCTCTGCTTGTCCCTCGGGAAATCGCAAAGCCGCGAGGAAGCAATTCAAAAACTTGGCGACATCAAGCTCATTCATCACGCCCGTTTTTCAGATCGTAAAATGCAAGGAATTCGTGGGGAAGGGGAGATACCAGAAATCGGCCAGATCATCGGCACAGTCGTTGAGCTCGGTCCCGAAGAATTCTGGACTGGGATTCATTGCCACGCGCTACTACTCAGCCCCGATCCCGCAGGGGACTCCGGCATCGAAATGCCAGCAACGTCTCCCTCGCGAGCGTGGTTGAAACTAGAGGAAGCGACTCGTTTTTTTGATTTGAAATTTACCTCCAAGGACATCGTCGTTGAACTTGGCTGCGCCCCAGGGGGTGTGGTACTAGCATTGTTAGAACGCGGCGTCTCTGTTATCGGCGTAGATCCCGCGAAAATGGCACCGGTCGTGATGGAGTTCGCCATCACGGAGCGTGATCAAGCGACGGACAAGTGCCCGTGGTTTTTCCACAGCCGCAAACCCGCAGCTCTCACTAGCAAGCGCGATCTCGGACACGGAGTGACTTGGTTCATGTCCGACATGAACCAGTCTCCAGAAGTCGTCCTCAAGGAGTGTGCACGTTTTTGTAAAATGGCCCCAAGCATCCGCGGGGTACTCATCACTCTAAAACTCACCGACCTCCTCCAAGTCGCCGAAAAATCCCAGTGGTACGCAGTGCTCACCGCCATGGGTTTTCAGACAGTCCGACTTCAACAACTAAGCGTCCATCATAAAGAATTTGCACTGTTAGGGCTGAATCGAAAATAAAACGTGGCCAAGGTCGACCGACGCTTTTCATTCTGCTAGATGCTTCCCTGACGCCGCCTGATCAAGCCGGTGTGGGACCTATGTGATTGGCGACTCGAAACCCAACAGAACCGTGTGGTCATTGAGGTGGTGGCCGGACCGGAGGGGAACTGGGACTGAACTTTGGAATCGTAATTTTCTTGATTGCCCAGACAAAAATTGATCCTAACTTTAACTTTGTTAAAATAGAACCAATTCAAGTCTTTCTCCAAATTTATCCATATCAACCATGTTCCATAAAATCGATTATCCCTTCCTCATCGGCGCGTTTGTGAGTTTCGTTGCGAGCGTATCTCTTTGGTTCCTCGTCAGTCACGAGTATGGTTTGTTTGTTGGGATCTGGGTGCCGAGCATTCTCAGCCTGTGGGTGGGGGTGAGAGTTGTCATTCTTTCTGCTGGAATCAAAACGAGGGGAGGAAAATAGGTTATGGTCATATTTACGGTGTTTTTATTGGGCGTGATGGTGAGTTGCGTCATCGCAAAGGGCCTGATGCAGGCGCGTGATTATGCAGCGGAAGAGCTGGCAAGGCAGGAACCGCCGGTTGAAGAAAACATCGCAGACTAAGGATTCGAAGTTGTTTCCCCTGCGTATCGCGCCCAAGGAAGAACTGTACACCAATCACTTTCGAACTCCGATCTCGCTAGCAAGGTATTTTCCCGTCTACGGCCTTATCGGGGGCGGCTCATCGCTTCGCTGGACCTCTTGATTTTTTCTGTTCTCTTTACCAACTTCCACTCGCTTGTCTGGGCCTACGTTGCAGAACCCTTGAGCAGATCACGCGCTATATTTGAATCTTCTTCATCGGTAAGTACATGACCGGGCTGGATGAAAACATCCGCATGCATCTCGCGGACCAAGACAGAAATCGCTATATAAGCCGATCACGGATTCGTCCATCTTTCATGAGGGAATACTATCACCGATAAAATCGATGGATCATTTACCCGCTTGGCGGGCCAAATCTAACATCCGTAGTAAATAGAGACCCGTGCTTATTTTTTAGGATAGAAAATAGCCATACTGTTTGTAAACCCATGCAGGTAATTGATACCCGCCACCGGACCGAACTCCCCTGCACAAAAAAATCCTGTTGCAGGTACATTTTTCAGATGGTGTTGGATGATACCAATATCAAAATTAGGTTTCTTAAAAAGATTTATCCCTCGGCCATAACAGTTGAAAACCAGAACCCCTTCAGGTGTATCGTTTGGATGATTCTCTCTATGTGTTTTTAGAAGTTCATGCAAATCTTCGGTGGCCGTATGTGCATCACGAAGATGGAATTGCACGGTTTGTCCAACCTTCACCAAATCCCCTACAGCTCCAGCGCCTGTTTTACCATATATAGCCATAACCGCTCGGACCAAAAAGTCACCGCGCTTGAACTCATCATGATATTCGTTCATGGCGATTCCGATAAACACCGCCTCATTGGCCAAGTCTCTATCGTAATCCGTACCTCGCTTAAGGACACCTTCTAAGATTTTTGTGAAGGGTTTACCTGATAATTCATGGATTATATTGCGCTCAGCCTTGGTGATGACATATGTTTTTCCGATAGGACGGCACCCTTGGGAGACCACGGTCTCGACCTTAATATTTCCGGTCAAGCAAACCCCAATGGCGCCATTGCTAAAGATCTCATCGTTCATGATCAGAATATTCTCATTAGGTCCAATACCGGCGGACGCCAATCCACCTATGACCGCGGCACCTTCATAGGCCTGACTCATTCCGGCCAGCAAATTATTCATACTGATACTGTAGGGATCCGCCAGGATAATGAAATTAGGTTTTTCATTTGGAAACACTTCCAAGAATTGATACCAGTCATCCGGCTTTTTCAAAGATTCAATATCAGCTTGCTTTATATGAAAAAGATCGACACGAACATCAGGAAGCTGGGTAACAAACAAAGAAGCACTGGGCTTACCTTCAATCTCGCGGTCTGTTCCGATGATACCAGCACAGGTACATAAAAGCAGATGGTTGACCTTGAGCTTGTGGCGTAAATGACTATATATTTCTTGTGGATTATAGGGAGAAAACGGACAAACAAATAAGATACCCAAATCGTAGACTAGGTCGAGACCTTGGGCCAATTCCTCTTCGATCTGCCCTTGCTCAAGGGCCTCGGTTGTGCGGCTTTCAAAATGCATAAAGATTCTCTAATGATTGATGTTGAAAATTTTAGTGTCTATCAAGGCCCACCTCGGAACTTGCGCTGTTTCCGACGCCGCACCGAAGCGTACCTCCGCTGATGCTTGTGTCGCCGGTAATCTGACGGTCAATGGTGAGGGTGGAAGCAGCGCCACCGTTTTCACTGGTTGCCAGTGTAATGTTAAATGCTGGGCTGGGTATGCCGCCATTGAAGGTAATCGATTTTACAGTTTGGCCGCTTGTAAGGAAGGTTGATGGACTGGATGTGCCAGTCGTGTTAATGAAGATTAAATCACCTACGTTAGCAAACGCACCCACTGACCACTGCGTGGCTTGATGCCATGTCTCGGTGCTGGTATGTCCACCGACCCAAGTCTTTGTGGCAGCCAACGCGGAGTGCACGGCGAAGTGGGTGAGCAAGACCACCGAGAAAGCGGCGGTGAAGAAGGTGTGGGAACGGTATGGGTTAGATATTAGATTTTTCATGGGATATGAAAAAAATTTGTTGATTTGAATTTTAAAAAATTCAGAGCGACCGATTCAATTCACAATTCAAGGTACAAGTAGCAATCTGTATAAGATTGCTTGAAAATTTTTCATTGACAATATTTTAATTCAATTAGACCGCAAAAAAGCAGGGTGTGGCTTAAAAATTTGCCAAGGCTGACATTCATTAGCGATTAGAGAAAATGCTAAATAATAATCCCCGTTTTGGCAGTTTCAGCTTGCCATGGAAACACCGATAACCAAACCCACCCTCGTTGTCGACCACCTCGTCTTGCGCACCGCCACCAAAGAATCCGAAATCAATCACCTCCGTCAAGCCCTCAACCAAGTTCATTACCTCAAGGCCGGGAGAGCAGCAGGGTTTTCGGATTACTCTGCTAAACACATGTCCGAGAAAATGCCTCGACTATGCCACGCCGGATGACATTTTCACAGCGCCACTGCCGATTGCGCTGGCTACTTGTATACGCGAACAAAAAAGCCGGTTTCGTTAGCCCTGAGACAATAACCAACGCAAATCGATTCATGACAATTATGGCCCCTATTATTTACAGTCACTGCCTTGCGGGCGAGGGTGGGAAAATGGTTCGTGGAAAGTATCTGGGCGATGTCGCCCCAAACACTGGTATTGGAGGTATCAAGTTATTTTTCTAAGAAGACTAACGGTTATTCCCATCTCGTCATTACCCCTGCGAACCGATCGCACGAGTTCGATAAGCC
>VFJU01000137.1 GCA_009885905.1 Verrucomicrobiota bacterium | reverse complement strand
CCCAGTCCTTCGGCTTGACGACATGCAGACGAAGTTCGGTGTCCCCGACCTTACGGAAAACTAACGGTTCACTGCCCGGCAGCGATAGCGGTGTCACCTCGGGAGCTTTGGGAGCTGAATCAGTCGCTGCATCAACTGCGGAGAGCATCGATATACAGAAGAAACCTATCCGCATGTAGAAATGGATGCATAAATCATTCATAAGGTTTCCTTCAATCGACGGTATCGTAACAATGCTTCAAGGTAGTAATAATCCGCATAATTGATTGGGACATTCACTTCACTGTTCGCAGGCATATTCCCTACGCTGTGCATGAGAATGAAATTTCCATTTTCATCTACTTTTGCAGTATAATTTGGCGACGATAGCGATATCAATTGTTGCTGTGCGAGGGCCAAGTATTGACTTGATGCTTTGCCCGTCGTCTTGGTGCTTAATTCGATCAGCGCAGAGCTCATCACCGCGGCAGCAGAAGCATCGCGAGGAACATCAGGGATCGCCGCAGCGTCGAAATCCCAGTATGGAATCTTGTCTGCTGGGAGGCGTGGGTGGTTGAGAATGAAATCTGCAACCTTGGTTGCTTGTGATAGGTAAACTGGGTTGCCTGTTTCGCGAAACATCATGGTATAGCCGTACAAGGCCCATGCCTGACCTCTCGCCCACGAGGAACCGTCTGCCGCTCCTTGGTGAGTTTTTTTTGCCAACACCTCGCCAGTCACAGGATCGTAATCCACCACATGAAAACTGCTAGAATCATCGCGGAAATGATTTTTCGTAGTTTTATCAGCGTGAGAGAACGCTATCTCTCGATAGCGCGATTTGCCAGCTTGTTTCGAAACATCTATCAGAAATTCCAAGTTCATCATGTTATCGATGATCACCGGATAATTCCATTTTCCATGATCCCACGAGCGCAAGAGTCCAACGTTTGGATTGAAACGGGTGGTGAGCGACTCAGCTCCCTGGTTCATGATTTCAAGATAGGCAGGATTTTTCGTCAGACGATATCCGTTGCCGAAGCTGCATCCAAGAATGAAACCAACGTCGTGACTACCTTGATAATCTTTGATGCTTTCGAGCCGGGCGGTGTAGTCGACCGCGGCAGCCTGCCACTTTGGATCATGAGTGAATTCGTAGAGATACCAGAGCGAACCCGCAAAGAACCCGCTCGTCCAATCTTTCGGCGCAACCATCTTGAGCTGACCGCCCTCATAACTCCGTGGAATTTTGGGGTCACCTTTGCAACCGTCTAACATAAGACTGTATTGACTGGCGGCCGACTTGAAGCTTTCGGGGATCGTGCGGAGCAGTGCGTCAGAATCAACAGGCTCAGCAAGACCCACGTTAGAAATACCCAAGAGCACGGAAAGCAAGAAGATGCGAGCCACTCTTCGAGAGATATTTAAGTGATTAGAATTTGAATTCATTAGCATTTACAAAGCAAAAAACAAATGAGTGTCATAAAAGTCAGAATTTAAAAGTCTAATGACCTGCACAATCACGAATACGTAATAAAATTCACTAGATTGAAAAAATTATATTAGAAAGGAGGGATTTAAACAGCGGATCATTTCGTAATGATGAGGGGGATATTGAAGCGTTCGATTACTTGACCACTTTCAGGCGAACAAATAAGCGACCTGCGACTGCATTGCTCGTGGGCACCGAGATCGTCATATCATCCGCAGCCGCGCCATTTTCAGCAACGAGTACCGGAGTAACTGTCGTCCATGTGCTTAGGTCCGTACTCCATTGACCGGTTTGGGTCGTAGCAGGAGATTCTGACGCATCGCTGCGCTTGTAACTGAGAACCAAGTTCGAACCAACCGTTGCTTGGGTCGGCAAGATGGACTGCGAAGAAACCACCGGGTTGCCACCCAGTACGAATTCCATTAGATTGTTGATGCTGTCACCGTCAGGATCTGCAGTTGGTAATTTGTCGGCAGTGCTGAGCGGAGGGGTATTATAAGCAGCGCCGTTGATCCAGGATGTGTATGGATCCAGAACCACTTCCACCACACTGAGCACGCCCGTACCGGAGAAGCGGACATTATCGATGTTTGTCGCGCCTGAACCGGTTGCGCCCCAAGTTCCGAAAGCTTGCTGAACGGCACCAAAGAACAAGCTGCCTACCGTTTCTGTTCCTGTTAGTTGCACTTTGCCCCCGTCGATGACGAGCTTATTGGCGTTAGCGATGGAGGTGCCGTTGACCGCTAACACGCCTGCGAGGACTTGGGTATCGCTGAGGTACGTATTGACGGCGTTCAGAGCAAGCGTGCCCGCACCATCCTTGACGAAGGTGGCTCCCAAACTACCCGAAACTACACCACTGAGGATGGCGTCCACCGCTTGACTTCCATCGTTGACGATGAATGTGCGAACGGCGGAAGATCCGATACCGATTCCGTTAACCATCGTGACCGTGCTGTCCGAAGTACTGTGCCCCAAGATCAGGCCGCTACCAAATCTGCCATTGCTGCTGCTCCAGCTTACCGAAGCTCCAGCACCGCCGAAGTTGATATTGCGGTTTCCACCGAATGCCGCGAGACCAGCTGTTTCGCCGGTTTCCCAGCCGACGTCTGTATTCGGAAGTGGTATTACTGGGTTCGGTGAAGTCGGGCTATAGTCGAACGCAGCGGCTGAAATGTTCCTGGTGAAGTCACCGCTGGCAGGGGTAAGTCCGATGATGGCACCGCCACTGAGGACCAAAGCGCTCGTGCCACCGGTGGCAGCGATGCCGCCGGGAATCGCGGTGGCGTTGCCGAGTCGCAGAATGCCAGCCTCCGCAAAGGTGGTCCCATTATAGGTGTTAGCGGCGCCCAGGGTAAGAACACCCGTGCCCGTTTTGGAGAAACCTGCCGTGAATGAAGCACCCGTCGACTCAATCACCGAGTTGAAGGTCATGGATCCATCCACCTGGAGCGTGTGATCTCTGTTAGCGGTTGTAGCAGCGCCAAGAAGATTAAAGGCTGATCCATTGACTAGGACCGTCACTCCGGCTGCCACACTGATTTTTTTCTCGGCGGCGGCTCCGGTGAATCCTTGTGCAGCCCCACCAGCAAAAGTGATCGTCGCAGCGCCAGAAGCAGGGGCCGTGAATCTCATGATGCCACCGATACTGATAGAGTTCATCGCATAACTGGGACTTGCAGCTGCGAAATTCAAGACGGAGGTGTCGCCGGTGCTACCGCCACTATTTAAGTTAGAACTGCTTGGCAACGCTGAGGGTCCGCTAACTTGGAGTGTGCCGCTGCTGATCTTGGTGACCCCGCTATAGGTATTTACTCCAGAAAACACAGCCGATCCGGTCAGGTCAATTTCGACACCGTTCGCAAACGCCGAACCGTTGACGATCGGACCCGTGACGCCAATGTTCGCCGTTCCCGCGAGGACCACCGTGACAGGGGCAGTGCCAGCCGAGAGTGTTAGACCACGCATGTTTAGAGTGTTACCAGCACCCGTGGCTGTCAGCGTTCGACCTGAACCCGTGTTTGTGATGTTGACCGGACCCATCGTGAGGGTCGTGCTGGTGCCTGCGAGAATGATCGAGCGGCTGCTCGTTACCGTCACAACTCCCGTGCCGAGGTCCAGATTGTTTGTAGCGGTGCTTGCGAGGGTACCGAAAGTAAGTGGGTTTGTTAGAGGAGCCGTTTGAGGGACCGTGACCGTGGTGTTGTTACTGGGCCATGACCAAGTTTGATTTCCGGCATTGATCACCGCGACACCACTGGTGTTATTAATCGTGGTGCTGGCAGCACATGACAAAGAAGTTCCGGAGCCCAGCGCGTTATTGTTATTGATGTTCAATGTGCCTGCGGTGAGTGCGACATTACCCGTGAAGGTGTTGACACCAGATAGCGTGGTGGTACCCGTGCTCGCAATTTCTATTCCATGAGCGAACGCCGAACCATTGACGATCGGACCCGTGACGCCAATGTTCGCCGATCCCGCGAGGACTACTGTCACGGCAGTGGTCGTATTCGCCGAAAGTGTTAGACCACGCATGTTTACAGTGTTACCAGCGCCCGTGGCTGTCAGTGTTCGGCCCGAACTCACGCTTGTGATGTTGACTGGGCCCATCGTGAGGGTCGTGCCGGTGCCTGCGAGAATGATCGAGCGGCTGCTCGATGCCGCCACGACTCCCGAGCCAAGGTCTAGATTGTTTGCAGCGGTGCTCGCGATGTTACCGAAAGTGAGTGGGTTAGTTAGAGGAACCGTTTGAGGGACCGTGACCGTGGTGTTATTACCGGGCCATGACCAAGTTTGATTTCCGGCATTGATTACCGCGACACCACTGGTGTTATTGACCGTGGAGCTGGCGGCGAATGACAGAGAGACCCCGGTGCCCAGCGCCTTGTTGTTGTTGATGTTCAATGTGCCCCCCGCGAGGTTGACCACCGCCGCGGAGCCTGAGTTATCTCCGGCTAGATTCACCGTGCCGTCCACGATACTCAGCTTGCCGGTAAGCGATGTGATGTTGCCATTGAGGAAAATACTGCCGGTGCCAGTGCTGGCGGCACCCAAGGTCAGTGTGCTGGACGGAATGTTAAGAGCACCATTCACCACGAGCGATCCACCAGATGCGACCGTCCATGGTTGCGATGTGTTTACTGCCAGACCAATGGTGGTTCCAAATGTTTGCGCGTTGGCTGCGTTGTTCGCGATGCCGCTTGCACCGATCGTTAGAATATTACCCGTAGCGAAGGTACTTTCAAAAGAAAAAGCATTGGCACCTGGATTGAATACGAAGCCCAGAACCGAGCGAGTCGCAGTGCCAAGATCTGGAGCAAGATTGCCTGTTGTGCCGAAGGCAACGGTGTCGCCGCTAACACTTCCGCTGGGTGCCGTACCACCATCCCAGTTCGTTGCCGTATTGAAGGTGGCGGTTGTTGTCGTAGAGCCTACGCCGCCCCATACCTTTTCGACCGCATGGGCCATGGGAATCGCGGCCGTGACAGCGAGAGAGAGCGTTAAGAAGCGAGTGGCCTGATTTAAAGAGGAACTCGGGGCGAAGAATGGGAATTTTGATAATTTCATATTTTAGGAGATTTGGGAGATTTGGGAGATTTGGGAGATTAGGGAGATTTAGGGAGATTTGAATTCAGAGGGTACCGTTCCAAAAGACGTTGTTTTTGCCACCGATGCTGTCGTATCGCTTGATGTCACCAAGCGTCACAAAGCCGACCGACCCGTCATAAAAAACGACTGTTGCCTTGTTCGCATGCCTGAAGGCCATTTTACCGTCCGTGGTTTTTCCTTCAATCGCGTTGGCGGCATCCCATTTCAGACGACCTCCATATTTCGCGGCACCATCGGTCGCGGTGACAAAAACAAATGTCCGTCCGGGGTTCTTCACCCCAGAGGTTGTTGTGTACTTGTCCTTGATTCCGTTAGCGTCCTTGGGTTGGGTAGTCATCCACTCGTGGTTCATGCCAAAATTACCCTCGATTTTGTCCCACATTCTTTTTTTCGCACGAACCGTGGTCGGGTCGAGTAGAGCCGGTGGCACAGAAACTTCGGTGCTGGTTGGATTTGCCGCCAACTGAGTTTCGTCTCCGGTGAGATAAACGATAAAGGAAGGGCACTTGTACCAGCGGACAAGGGTGCCTGCAGCTTCATCCTCGGTGGAGTAAGAGGCGTAGCGACCATTGTGATCCGCCGCGTAAGAAACATTTGCCAACTGCAATTGCCGCAGGGAACTAACCGAAACAGCGGTATCACCCGACGCCCGCATCCGCGTAAGCCCCACGAAGGACAACGCCGCCAGAGTGGCAATGATGACAATAACCACCAACAATTCCACAAGGGTGAAGCCGTCCACTGCTCGAAAAGGTAATTTTTTCATGATATTAAAATGACGGTTTAGAATAAAACGGTGGATTGACCAAAAAATATCGATGGATCAAGGAAATTTAACCAGTCGGATGAAAGGTTGACAGGCCGACAATATAAGTGCCGAACGACGTCCGTAAAAAATGATTACTGGCGTCTCACCCTTCCCCACGCCCGTTAGGTTTGGACCTCCAAGCCATGCCCACTTGTCGCCAACGGTGTAAATTGTCCCAGCTTTTTTTACACAAGAAGTCAGACTTTTTAACAGAGAATTTCCTTGCCTCCAAGTTGCCAGTGGGTAATATCCCGCCATCATGAGCATGAACAACCGCAAGCGATGGATTGCACCTTGGAAGGATTCGACGACGAAACCCGCTATTTACCACTGTATTTCACGAATCGTGGGGCGAGACTTTTTATTGGAGGTGGATGAACGGGAACATTTCCGGATGCTGATGCGGATGTGCGAAAAATTCACGGGTT
>VFJU01000352.1 GCA_009885905.1 Verrucomicrobiota bacterium | reverse complement strand
TAGCCAGTGCGGCGGCACAACCTAACGGATTTGCTGTGTAACTGTGACCGTAGTAGAATGCTCGGTGATCAGCTCCTAAAAACGCATCGTAAATTTTTCCGGTGGTGAGTGTCGCAGCGAGCGGCAGATAGCCACCGGTCAGGCCTTTTGCTAGGCAGAGGAAATCCGGAATCACCTCTTCTTGCTGGCAGGCGAACATGCATCCAGTCCTGCCGAATCCGGTCATCACTTCGTCAAGAATCAGGTGGACTCCGTGAAGGTCGCACCACTGCCGTAATTCTAGCAGCATTCCTGTCGGCCACAGACGCATTTCATTGACGCCTTGAATCAGCGGTTCGATGACGACCCCAGCGATTTCCTCCATCGGCAAATCCCGCAGCTCATTCATCGAGCCGACGTGACGCACGGGGAAACCCATACCACGAACGCCTTCGGAAAACCGGTTGACCCCTCCCACAGACGCCGCGCCGAGTGTGTCGCCGTGGTAGCCGTTGGTGAACGCGACGAATCTATTTCGTTCGGTCTCGCCCGTCTGTCGCCGATATTGCAACGCCATTTTCAGTGCGCATTCGACAGCGGTCGATCCGTCATCCGAGAAGAACACGCGCTCGAGAGTTTTCTCTGGGAAGAACCCGCAAAGTCGCCGCGCCAATTCGGGAGCAAGCGGGTGGGTGAAGCCTAGAAATGATGTGTGTGCCACTTTTCCAAGCTGGTCTTGGATCGCTGAGTTGAGCGACGGGTGAGCGTGTCCATGGATGTTCGTCCAGATCGAAGAATTCCCATCGAGATACCGCCGCCCTTCCGAGTCCCACAACCATGAGCCTTCACCGCGTACCAAGACTAACGGTTCCGTACCCTGTTTGCACCATTCCGCTTGGCGTGTGAACGGATGCCAGCAGTATGTCTGGTCGGTAGAAATCCATTCTCGGGTGTCATCACGCATCGGCGAGAGCATGACTCGAATTCGATGGGCGAAAAGCGGAAATGGTGACGAATCTTCCGTCATTCGGTGTCTCTGGAGGCGTGGAAGATTGCCGCACGTGGGGCAGGGGGGATTAGCCTGTGCGGTTGGCTTTACAGAGGACACACCTTACGCGATGACGTGATAGATTTAGGCTTAAAAAATGATATAAATGAAACGTTCGATAGAACAAACCCCGAAAGTGCTGCTAAAACCAGCATTCCCCCGCAAGTCGGTGGATGTTGTAGGTAAACTACTGCATCCACCGATGATTTTTTTGGAGGATCACGCTACAAGTGTTAAATGCCAGCGCTCCGTTTAGGGTGCCGACTTTTGCATCGGGGCTTGATCGAGTGGCGCTGCGGGTTTAGTCCCTGCATCCCGTCTTCATGTCTGTCTCACCTTTCGCCATCCCTTCGCCTGCGCTCCAGCGCGAGGTGACACGCCGCCGCTCATTCGCGATTATTTCTCACCCAGACGCCGGCAAGACTACGCTGACCGAGAAATTTCTCCTCTACGGCGGTGCTCTAAACCTAGCTGGCAGCGTCACGGCACGGAAAAACCAGCGGGCCACCACCTCGGACTGGATGGATCTAGAAAAACAACGCGGGATTTCTGTTAGCTCTACGGTTCTACAATTTGAATACAAGGATTGCGTGGTCAACATTCTCGACACGCCGGGTCACAAGGATTTCTCCGAGGATACTTACCGCGTTCTAACAGCCGTGGACGCCGCAGTCATGGTGGTGGATGCGGGCAAGGGGATCGAGAGCCAGACGCGGAAACTCTTCGAAGTCTGTCGCCGACGAGGCGTTCCGATTTTCACCTTCATGAATAAGCTCGATCGTCCGGCTCGCCCGTCGATGGATCTGCTTGACGAGTTAGAATCCGTCCTAGGCATTCACGCATATCCGGTGAATTGGCCATTGGGTGATGGGCCACGCTTTCGAGGAGTTTATGACCGCGAGCAGAAGCAGGTGCATCTTTTCCAGCGTACCGTACACGGCGCATACCGAGCGCCGGTCGCGGTGACTGGTATCGAAGATCCAAGCGTGAAAGAAGCGGTGGAAGAGGGGACCTACCAGCAGGTCTGCGATGAGTTAGAATTGCT
Organism: Verrucomicrobiota bacterium; assembly: GCA_009885905.1. Taxonomy (GTDB): domain Bacteria; phylum Verrucomicrobiota; class Verrucomicrobiia; order Verrucomicrobiales; family Akkermansiaceae; genus Luteolibacter. The sequence goes on along the minus strand of VFJU01000352.1, from coordinate 5,347 downwards.
CGAGGGTGCCGGCGCGGAATTCGACTTGAAAAAAGTTCTCGCGGGTGAACTCACTCCAGTTTTCTTTGGCAGCGCTGCGAACAACTTCGGCGTTCAACTTCTGCTAGACCGGTTTCTCGAGCTCTCGCCACCACCGACGCCACGCGAGAGCGGTGGCATAATGATCGATCCCGCGTCAGAAGAATTTTCCGCCTTCGTCTTCAAGATCCAGGCGAACATGAACCCGAAGCACCGGGACCGGATTGCATTCGTCCGCATTGTTTCGGGCCAGTTCAAGCGTGACATGGACGTGATCAACGGTCGCAGTGGTGAAAGAGTCCGTCTCGCCAATTCGCAACGCCTTTTCGCTCGCGAACGCGAGACGGTGGATGATGCATTCGCGGGGGATGTCGTGGGACTGGTTGGAAATTATGATTTGCTGATTGGTGACACGCTGTCCTCGCAGTCCGGTGTGACCTTCGATGAAATCCCACGATTTGCGCCGGAGTGCTTTTCCTATCTGCACAACAAGAGCACGGCGAAATACAAACGTTTCCGCGATGGTCTGCAACAACTGCTCAAAGAAGGGGTGGCCAGCGAGTTTGTCTTGATCGATACCGATGGCCCGCAGATTCCCTTGCTCGGTGCGGTGGGGCCTTTGCAATTCGAGGTTCTGCAGTATCGCCTCGAAGGAGAATACGCTGCGGAAACGCGGATCGAGCAGGCGAATTGGTCGCTGGCGCGCTGGCTGAGGCCCAAGGAGGGTGATCCACTCGCGCCGGACGCCCGTCCATCGCTTTCATTAGGCGCTGCGTTAGCACGAGATTCTAACGGGTGGTTGGTCGCACTGCTTCCAAGTGAGTGGGCGTTAAAAACGTTCAGCGATAAGAACGAGGAGTGGATTATTTCCGAGCAGCCGTTTCCTCCGGTATCAAGTCGCTGAGGCGTCTATCAGAACCGCTAGATTCCAAGGAATTCGGTGGAGAGTCTTTTGGCGGTGGCGACGGTGTTTCGGTGGAGTTTGGCGGTGAACTCTGGTTGACGGTTGTAGCCGCCGCCATAGAGCACCGCCACGGGGATACGATTTTTAATGAACGCTCCTAACAATACTTCGTCGCGGCGCTGAATGTCCTTGAGAGAAAGGTGCATTTGCCCAAAGCGATCATTCCGGTGGTTGTCAGCACCGGAGATCCAAATCACTAAATCTGGCGCGAAGGCATCCAGTGCTCCTGCGAGGCTAACAAAAAGTTGATTCAGATACATGTCACCCTCCACATAGCGAACTGTCTCGATGTCCAGGCTGCCAACCACTTTCTTGGTTGGATAATTTTTTCCAACATGGATCGAGTAAGTGAACACGCGAGGATCTTGTCCTAACAATGCCGCGGTTCCGTTGCCTTGATGGGCATCGGTGTCTACGACCATGATTTTAATGTTAGGCTGTTTGTCTTGGAGATCGCGGATGGCGATGGCGACGTCATTGAAGACGCAGTAGCCTTCTCCGTGGCCGCGAAATGCGTGATGGGTCCCGCCCGCGAGACAGACGCCGATGCCCTCGGTGAGAGCGGCGTGACACGCGAGGCGGGTGGCTTCTACTTCGGTAACGCTTCGCTGATAGAGTTTAGGCGTCACGGGTAGACCAAGGAGAATTTGTTCCTTCCGCCCAAGCATGCCCGACTCGATTTTGTGAATATAATTGAGCTCATGAACGCGCTGAAGTTGGTGAATCCCAGCGGCGCGGACTTCGATGATTTCCTCAGGTCGGAGGATGCCGCCCTCAAGCAGCATGTCCTTGGAGACGCGGAATTTATCCATCGGGAACGGGTGTCCCGCCGGCAGTTCCAGTTCCAATTCTTGTGAGTAAAAGCAGCGCATCGTCCCGCTGCCAACCAACAGAGAAATGAGATGAATTCCAAGCGGTAAGTGTGAGTCGGTACGTTGGTCTTGATGGCGCGAGGGCGATGGTGAAAGATAGTTCTCGATTTGGCGACACCACGAAACACCCAGTTGGACGGATGGCGGGCCTTTGCGGTGCTCGGAGTGATGTGGCTGCACTGGTCGCCTGCGCATTGGCGTGGGCATTTCCCTTTCGAAATCGGGTTGTTTTTTTTCCTCACCCTTACTGGATTTCTCATCACACGGATTCTCCTAAACGAGCGCGAGAAGGCGGAATTGAGCGGTGGAAAATGGCGTGCGAAAACGTATCTGAGTTTTCAGAAACGGCGAATGGCACGCGTCTTGGTGCCTTGCTACGCGGCCATGCTATTCGCGATCTTGGTGGGCGCTCCCGACATCCGCCAACACTGGGCGATTTACTTTGGGCACTTATCGAATTTTCACATGGCGTTCATGGATAGATGGCCATCCGGAACGGCGCATTATTGGACGCTGGCCCTTCAAATTCAGTTCTACTTGCTCTGGCCGCTGGTGGTATTTTACACTCCTCGTCGATTCCTCGGCACGGCTTTTGTGAGTTGCGTTTTGGTTTCTCCTCTGTCTCGGATGATCCTTGAAAAGAGCTTTCCCGAAGTTCATTACAGCCAAGCGATCACCCTTGCATCGATGGACTATTTCGCAGTCGGCGCGCTATTAGCACTCGCGCAGCAGCGGGGGATGCCGGTGGGGGATCGGAGGCTAAAATGGGCGGCTTGGATCGCGTTCGGCGCATATGTGGTGCTGTATGGATTGAATGAAGCTGGGCGACCCGTGGCGGGCTTTTGCTATATCCAGCAAACTCTCGTTTCAGTTGCTTTCGCTGGATTGATTTCAGCCACCATGGCTGGCTTCGGCGGGTGGCTTGGAAAAACATTGGAGCACCCTGGGGTGCAGCACGTGGGACGACTGAGTTTCGGGCTCTATCTTTTCCACACGCCGGTGCCGCTGTTTCTAGGCTTGGTGCTACCGTGGCTCTGGGCGCCATTTTTCAGCGGTCCCTGGTGCTTGGTGCGGATACTGGCCTTCGCCCTCGTGTCTTGGGGATTCGCTCACTTGTGCTGGCGGTATCTCGAGAAAAGAAATGATTCCACCACGTCGGGTCAGCCCAAGGCCACTTAGATAAAATCCAAGTTTTTTTTCATTTCCCGCTTGCCACACCCCAGCGGTCTGCTAAATCACCCGCCCCGCGGAGATTCCAGCAAAGTCTGGTCCTCTCTCGTGGTCACGCGAAATCACGCACATTATGGCACGTATCCTAGGTATTGAAATCCCCAATGAGAAGCGCATCGAAGCTTCTCTGCCCTACATGTTTGGCATCGGTCGCCCTACGGCGGCGAAGATTCTTGAGCACGCAGGAGTCGACCCCAACATCCGCACCGGACAACTCAGCGAAGAGCAACTCGTTCGTATCGCTCAAGTGATCACTTCCGAGTCGATCATGGTGGAAGGCGACCTCCGTCGCGAACGTCAATCTCAACTCAAGCGCCTGACTTCGATCAACTGCTATCGTGGCATCCGTCACAAGCGTGGATTGCCCGTCCGTGGCCAACGCACCCGCACCAATGCCCGCACCCGCAAGGGTAAGAAAAAGACGGTCGGCGTGAAGAAATAATTTTCCGTATCCATCATGTCTGAAGAAACCAACGAAAATTCCGCTGAAATTCCAGCGGTTGAGCCTGTAGAAGCTCCAGCACCCGCCACCATTCCTGCTCCTGAAGCGGCCGCCACTCCTCCATTGGGAGAGGCACCGAAAAAGGAAGTCAAGCGCGACATATTCGCCGAAATCGGCGGCGGTGAAGAGGAGATCAAGATTCACAAAGCCAAGGGCTCCAAGAATATCACTCGTGGCATTGTCCACGTAACAGCCACTTTCAACAATACCCTCGTCAGCGTGACCGACCCAAGCGGCAACGCGATTGGCTGGTCGAGCGCCGGCAAGATGGGCTTCAAGGGCTCTCGTAAGAGCACGGCCTATGCCGCTCAGGTGGTTTCACAAGACGCATGCCGCCAAGCCATGGGCCACGGCCTCAAGGAAGTGGATGTGCGTGTCAAGGGTCCCGGCTCTGGCCGCGAATCCGCTGTGCGTGCCGTCCAAGGTCTCGGACTCGAAATTCTCTCGATCCGCGACGTGACTCCAATCCCTCACAACGGCTGCCGCCCTAAAAAGGCTCGCCGCGTCTAATTCAACCTTTTTAGAAATTCTTATATGGCACGTTATACAGGTCCACGCGCAAAGATCAGCCGCCGCTTCGGTGTCTCTCTCTTTGGCCCATCCAAGGCATTTGAACGCCGCAACTTCCCACCTGGCCAGCACGGCGTCCGTGCCGGTCGCAAAAAGAAGAGCGAATACTCGGTCGCTCTCGGCGAGAAGCAGAAGCTTCGTTTCCAATACGGTGTGCTCGAAAAGCAATTCCGCGGTTACTACGAGGAAGCTTCCCGCCGCCGTGGCATCACCGGTGTCATCCTTCTCCAACTTCTCGAGTGCCGTCTCGACAATGTGGTTTACCGCGCAGGCTTCGGCAACAGCCGCCAAGCTGCTCGGCAATCCGTTAACCACGGTCACATCCTCGTGAACGGTCGCACCGTTGACATCGCCAGCTTCCAAGTGAAGCCAGGTGACGTGATCAAAGTGGGCGCACGTCCTTCTTCACAACAATTGGTGAACCGCATGACCGACCTCACCCAAGCCATGCCGATCAAGGACTGGCTCACCGTGGACAAGGACAATCTCGAGGCCACAGTCACTCGCATTCCAGATCGCGAGGACATCGATCCACTCGTCAACGAGCAACTCATCGTCGAACTTTACTCCCGCTAATTTCGGTTCATACCGAAATAAGTTTTCACGAAACGCTCAGACGCAAGTCTGGGCGTTTTTGTTAGGTTCAACCTGAAATCTGAAGTCGGGATGGGCGGGATGACAGTCAGCGGGCAGTCGACAGTCGACAAAGACGTGCGCCGTTTAGCTCAAAATCACCCAACTTCGGATTTAGGGTGAATCCGCGTAGCAATTACCTAGGCACGACGCTTGGGACTCCGAACTTCGCTTGCCTAGACGATGTCTTGCTTACTCGATGTCTTTTTTCAAATCGCGCGCGGCGTAGAGAATCCCGGCCGCTTGACTGGCCGCCCCTCGCAGCTTTCGCGACCCATTCTTGCGTTTCGCTCCGAAGCGGTCGCGGCTCTCGTTGAACAATCGCTCGACAAAGGTGCGACTCCCAATCGCGACCCCATCGCTAAAATATCGGATGCGCCATCGCAGAATTTGCCGCAGTGCGACGTCCTGACGAGCTTCTAACTGAGCGAGCTCTAACGCTACGTTTGCCCGCTTCATGCCTTTTTTCACCACCCGGGTTTCGTGCTCGCCTCGGGCGTTGATGATCGCATCGAGTTGCTCCTCACCCTCTTCTAACAGCAGCATGCGATAGTGCTT
>VFJU01000085.1 GCA_009885905.1 Verrucomicrobiota bacterium | reverse complement strand
ACCGCAATTTTATAGAGTCTCTTCATTGGATATTATTTCGAAACGGAAACATTTGTGCTGCCGACGGTGATCGCATGGTTGATTTCCAGGTTGTCGCCTGCGCCGGCTGATGTCAAAAATGCGGGCGCCGTGCCGCCCCAGGTCGCCGCATCGGCCCATGCGCCTGCTTGACTGGAAGTGAGTGCCTGGACTGCTGAGCTGCTGCCGAGCAGGGCAACTGCAAGCCAGACGGCTCGTTGGAGTCTTTGCAGCGCTTTCATGGGATTAAGTTGGGGTAAAATGGCATACTTACTAAACAAGACTACGGGAACCTTTGGTTTGATCAGAAAAAAGCTGCCCCGACAGGAGGTTCGCCTGGGAAGTCAGCTTGCTATCACGACGATCACGAAACGCGGTTTCGATTTCACCGACAAATGATGGACAATCATTCTTAAGCAAAACGGGGCTGCCGACCCTCCAACCGGCGGCCTGCAGCCCGGTGTTTCGGTTAGAAGAGAGAGAAGCAGTCACTTTGCACCAGATCTTTTTTTCTCCTGCCGAAACACTAAAACACCGGCCGCGACTACCTACGGCGGCGAAGAATGAGCAATACTCCGAGTCCACCCAGCAGCGCGGCGACGTTGGGCTCGGGGATCGCGGTGATGGTGACGAAATTCGTTCCGGTGCCGCCGTTGACCCCGGAGGTCATGTCGTCGTATTTGATTAGCCAAGTGTTGGCGAGATCGTCGAAGAAGGTGGCATTGTTGGCCAAGCCGTCGAAGGTGCCGACGAGGGTGCTGTATCCGAACAAGGTGAACTTATTGCCCGCCGTGTAGGTTCCCAGCTCGACGAGATCGAGAATCGATCCTGCGCTGATGGTTAGATTGTTGGCAACGTTTCCAAGATCCGCCGAACCGATACCGGGTGCGACACCGCCGGTCATTTCATAGATATAGCTTGCGGAATCCAGCGTGAGGTTGCTGCTGAAGTTAGTGGTGCCGGGTGAGTTGCCGATGGCCAGCGTGGTGGACACTGTCAGCGCGCCGGTCACGGAGCCGGAACCCTTGAGGGTGCTCACGGTGTAGCCGCTCTTGGCGGTGACATCGAAGGTGCCGACGGTGCCCAGGGAAACTTCGCTGGTGTTGTTGATGGTGCCGGTGACGTCGAGTTTCAGCGTGCCGGCGGTGATGAGGGTCACGCCGGTGTAGGTGTTGGTGCCGCTTAGGGTGGTGGTTCCGGCACCAGCTTGGGTGAAGGATCCGGTACCGGTGATGGCTTTATTGTTGAGATCCGTGAGCTGCGTGAAGGAATTACTGCGGTTGACGATCAGAGTGCTATTGTTGGTGATCCCGGATGTGCCCGTGAGTGCACCCGTGGTGCTGCCATTGCCGAGTTGCAGAATGCCGGCATTGATGAGCGTGGCACTGGAGTAGGTGTTGGTGCCTGAGAGGATCCATTTGCCGGCGTCGCTCTTGGTCACGCCCACCAAACCGGTGCTGGCGGTGTTGT
>VFJU01000511.1 GCA_009885905.1 Verrucomicrobiota bacterium | reverse complement strand
TTGTTAGTTAGCCACCATGTTTTCGGGTCATCTGGCCACGGATGGCGGGGATATCGGCCAGCAACTTCCTTCTTCATTTGTGGGTATCCTGTTTGCCAAAATCCTCTTAGATCCTTGGTCATTTGCCACGGCTTCTGTCCGGGAGTGAGGATGTGTACGAGTAAAGAGACCCGGTTGTTAGCAATCGTTGGCGTCTCCCAGAGTCCAAATAGGTGTGAGACACGCGCAGAAATGAATGGATCCATCCCCGTGGTGTAGGTGACTTTACAGGATTGACCATTTGGTAAATCCACCCGTTCCGGGCAATACAAATCCAGCATTACCCGCTGCGAGGGATTCAACCATTCGCGTAGTATTCTCCACACGTTTGTTTCTTTGATTTCCTTGTAACTGATAGATCCATGACAAATTTGTGCGATGGCATCCGAACGGTCCACATCTGTCCAACTAGGCATACCGAGCTCAGGCATCCAAACACTAAGTGAAGCCAGTCTTGCGGTCCACTGGTTCACCGAGTCGTCCCAGTTTTTCAAATTCAGTTCACCATTTAGGACTCGGTTAGCTAACAATTCGGCAGCAAGATCGAGATTCACACCATGATCGTTTTCTTTGAACTCAAGTATGAGATCTCGAAAGCGAGTTTCTTTTCTAGCAACAACTCTCCGCCTTGTTTCATCGTAGGAAACCCCGTCGGTTTTAGTCAGGTCTTCAGGAAACAAATCTACAAGCCATGATGGATCAATGGCGGTTGCGCGGCGGAGGTGGACGACAATTTCGCGTGCTTCGACTTCGGTAATTTCTGCAGCGACAAAAGCAGGCGCGTTCTTCACGCAAGAATCATCGTCGAGTTTACCTTTACGGTTTCCAACCAACTTGCATGCAAGTGTGCCTTGACTCATGCGGATGGCCAGTTGGTCACTGAAAGCCGCCAACATCGCCTTGCCTACCGCTTCACGATTTTTTTTGAAATCGACGGCTTTCCGCTCCCAACCGAAACGTTTTGCCAATGCGCAAAGTCGATCAAATCCTTGCGCAGTTTCACGCGCACCACGAGCGATCACGCCGATGGGGTCGCAGCGTCGTGGGTCGAAATTCATTGCTTCTGCGGATTCAAATGCTCGCCATTCGCTGGCAAAATCGGATTCATCTTCGGGGAAAATGAAATCCTTTCGACCCACTGAGCCACGTTTGTTGGTGAAAATGCCGTCGCCTTGCACCGTTGCTGCGATGAATGCAGTTTCTGCCACACATCCGTATTCATGTCCCGCCAACATGAGTCGAGAAAATCGAGGTTCGAGCGGTAGCGATGCCATTTTCCTACCTTCTGGAGTTAGGTTTCCACTGATATCCGTTGCTCCTAGGTCATGCAACAACCGCTCCGCGCGGTTGAGAGACTCATCTGTCGGTGCATCGAGCCAGCGAAAAGCTTTAACGTTTCTAACTTCTGAAGACTTCAGCAAAAGAACAGTTTCTGCTAGATCGACGCGATGGACTTCGGGTGCCTCAAACTCGGCTCTGCGAGCATGGTCGGCCTCGCTCCACAGGCGGAAGGCTCGCCCCGGTGCGGTTCTGCCAGCGCGCCCTGTGCGCTGATCCGCTGCGGCGCGTGAGATTTTTTTGATCAGTAGGGTGTTGATTCCTCGGCGGGGTTCATAGTTAGCAGATCTTGCTAAGCCAGAATCTATCACGGTCCTAACGCCATCAATGGTAAGTGACGTTTCAGCTACGTTGGTGGCGACGATGATTTTTGGCCGCGAGCTCGGAGAGATTGCAGCGTCTTGTGCTGCGGTTGTAAGTGCACTGTAGAGCGGAAAAACGTCCCATCCCTTTGCTGTACCGCTGTTCTCTAAGAGTTCGATGGTTCGCCGGATTTCATGGATGCCAGGCAGAAACATAAGAATATTTCCTGGTTCTGGCAGCGTCATCGCTTCACGGCAAACCGAAGTCATTTTTTCCCAGATAGGGATTTCGCGTGGGGGACCACCACGCCTATCGTTTACGGGAGGTCGGTCTGCCCGATAGAAAACTTGCACAGGGTGAGTTCTTCCACCTGCCACAAGCGATACCGCCGGCGCGAGATAGTCTGCGAGCCCAGCGGTTTCCAAGGTTGCCGACATTACTACGATTTTCAGGTCGGGGCGGGTGGAATCTTGTAAATTCAAACAGCGTGCCAAGGCGACATCCACGGACAAGCGACGTTCGTGGAACTCGTCGAATATCACAGCTCCGACTCCCGATAGTGTAGGGTCATCTTGAAGCCATCGCTGAAAAACCCCATCAGTTAGAAAAATAATCTTTGAATCAACGCGGTATTTCGTGTCAAAGCGAATTGCGTACCCCACTTCATTTCCTAAGGTTGCGTGGCGTTGTTTTGCCACCCAGCCCGCTAAAAGTTTGGCTGCCATTCGGCGTGGTTCGACAACTAAGATACGGTCTGCAATTTCTCCGTCTAACAACATACTTGGGACCGACGTTGATTTACCTGAGCCAGTGGGGGCCTTGAGAAGTACTCGCGCCCGGTCACCTTGCA
>VFJU01000454.1 GCA_009885905.1 Verrucomicrobiota bacterium | reverse complement strand
TAGGTCGTTCGTGTGAACGGCGGGACCATAGCAACACCGACACGAGTGTCAAAAAATGACTTCTTGAAAAATCGATTACCAAAAAAGCCGCCTCGGTTTCCCAAGGCGGCTTTGATTTGGAGGTTCATGACGGTTCAAAACCGTCGCCACGGATCACTTTTTCTTCGCGGCACGCTTTTCCTCGATCGCGGCTTGGGCGGCAGCGAGGCGAGCCACCGGCACGCGGTAAGGCGAGCAGGAAACATAGGCGAGTCCGAGTTTGTGGCAGTAGACCACCGAGTCTGGGTCACCGCCGTGCTCACCGCAAATGCCGAGCTTAATGTCCGGACGAGTTTGGCGGCCCTTCGCAACGGCGATTTCCATCAACTGGCCAACGCCCGTGGTGTCGAGCGTGGCGAACGGGTTCTTCGCAAAGACATCGTTCTCAACGTAAGGCAGCAAGAACGCGCCCATGTCGTCACGGCTGATGCCGAGCGCCGTCTGGGTGAGATCGTTGGTGCCGAAGCTGAAGAACTCCGCGCCTTCCGCGATTTGATCGGCGGTGAGGGCACCGCGTGGGACCTCGATCATGGTGCCGACTTGATACTCGAACTTGATCTTCTTCTCCGCCATCACCTGTTTGGCGACCTTGTGGACGATTGCCGCTTGGAGGTCGAACTCACGCTTAAAGCCAACGAGTGGGATCATGACCTCGGGCTTCACCTTGATTTTCTTCTTCGCCACATCTGCGGCGGCTTCGAAAATGGCGCGTGCCTGCATCTCAGTGATTTCCGGATAGGCCACTCCGAGACGGCAACCACGGTGACCTAACATCGGGTTGAACTCGTGAAGTTCCGCAACGCGCTGGATGATCTTTTCCACCTTCATCCCGAGCTTTTTCGCAAGGTCGAGTTGTTGCTCCTTCGTGTGAGGGAGAAACTCGTGAAGTGGTGGATCGAGCAAACGAATGGTCGCGGGAAAGCCCTTTAACGTGGTGAAGATGCCCGTGAAATCCTTGCGCTGATAGGGCAGGAGCTTGGCAAGCGCCTTTTGGCGTGCTTCGAGCGTGGTCGCGAGAATCATCTCGCGCATCGCGTCGATGCGGTCGCCCTCGAAGAACATGTGCTCGGTCCGAGTGAGGCCGATGCCCGTGGCACCGAAGGCCATGGCGATGCGAGTTTGTTCTGGCGTGTCGGCGTTGGTGCGCACGGCCATGCGAGTGGCTTGCTCACACCACTTCATGAGTTGGAGGAAACTCTTGTATTTCTCGGTTTTGATCGCAGCTTTATTACCACTAACAATTCCGGAAATAATTTCCGATGGGGCTGTCTTAAGCTCACCGCCATAGACAGTGCCGCTGGTGCCATCGATGCTCATGTAGTCACCTTCCTTGAAGGTCTTGCCCGATGCGGTGACCGTCAATTTTTCATAATTGATATCCACACCGGCAGCGCCGCAGACGCAAACCTTGCCCATCTGGCGAGCGACGAGTGCGGCGTGTGATGAGACACCACCTTTGGATGTTAGAATCCCTTCGGCAGCGATCATGCCGCGGAGGTCTTCCGGGCTAGTCTCGGTGCGGACGAGGAGCACTCTTTCACCGCGAGCTTCGGCAAGCACCGCGCGCTCGGCGTTAAGGTAGACCTTGCCAGAGGCAGCGCCAGGACCTGCAGGAAGACCCGTCGCGATAACCTTAGCCTTGGCGGCCTCGGCGATGTCGAAGATCGGTGCAAGGAGTTGGTCGAGTTGGTCGGCGGGGTTACGCAACACTGCGGTTTCCCAATCGATGAGTTTTTCCTGCACCATGTCTATCGAGAACTTCAGCGCGGCAGCGGCGGTGCGCTTGCCGTTACGGGTTTGCAGCATGAACAGCTTACCTTCCTGCACCGTGAACTCCACGTCTTGCACATCCTTGAAATGTTTTTCAAGGATCGAGCGGACTTTCATCAGCTCCGCGAAAGGCTTAGGCATTGCAGCCTTGAGCTTGCTAACAGGTTCTGGAGTCCGGACACCGGCGACGACGTCTTCACCTTGTGCGTTCATGAGGAACTCACCGTAAAATTCGTTCACGCCGTTCGCTGGATTTCGAGTGAATGCCACGCCAGATCCCGAGGTCTCGCCGGTGTTGCCGTAGACCATCGCTTGCACGTTCACCGCAGTGCCCCACGCCGCTGGGATGTTGTATTTGCGGCGGTAGACGATCGCACGGTCGTTCATCCACGAACCGAACACAGCGCCTGCAGCACCGCGAAGTTGATCCCATGGATTACTCGGAAAGGTCTTGCCCGTACGCTTTTTGACGAGCGTCTTGAAGCGCTTGACGAGCTCCTTCTGGTCGTCGGCAGTTAGATCCGAGTCGATGATTTCCTTGCCGTATTTATGGTGCTTGAAAGATTCGATTTCGACTTCGAATGGCTCGTGATCTTCGCCTTCCAATTTTTGCACCCCGAGGACGACGTCGCCGTACATTTGCACGAAGCGGCGATAGCAATCCCAGGCGAAGCGTTCGTTCTTGGTGACGGTGGCGAGAGACTTCACTGTCTCGTCGTTGAGACCGAGGTTGAGGATGGTGTCCATCATGCCGGGCATCGAGTCACGCGCGCCGGAGCGGACGGCCACGAGGAGTGGCATGCCCTTGGCATCGCCAAATTTGCAGCCCATGATTTTTTCCATGTTCTTCACGCCGGCTTCCATTTCCGCTTGGAGAGAAACAG
>VFJU01000449.1 GCA_009885905.1 Verrucomicrobiota bacterium | reverse complement strand
GAGCCAGTCAGCGCCTTCTGCGAGACTTATGCGCTGGGCGTTGGTAACGACCCTGCGGATGTGTTCGAGATCGTGTGCGGCATCTTTTGTGGCATGCTCACGAAGCAGAGCTACGAAGCGTACTTGCCATGATGAATCAGGGATGGAGGTCGGTGTGGAAGACATCGTTTGGGCGCTCTTGATTGAGACTTTGAATGAGTCTTTCTGAGACAGCAAGTTTTGGCGACTTGAGATTTTCAAAATGGTCTTACAGTGAGGGCAATCTTCCTGCTGGAGTTTTTCTAAAGGATTTGCAGCATGGAGTTGATATGAATATTTCTTCTCAGGATTACGAAAAAATTGGTCAGTTTTATCTTGGGCGTGGCTATGACGCTGGTGCTAAAAAAGTGCTTGATGATTTGATCCTCTATGACTCCAAAGATTTGGTGACTCACGGTGTGGTGTTAGGAATGACGGGCTCTGGCAAGACCGGGCTTTGCCTCGCGCTGCTTGAAGAGGCGGCGATGGACCATATCCCAGCCATTATTATCGACCCTAAGGGTGACATCGCGAACTTGCTGCTGATGTTTCCGGATCTTGATGCACAGAGTTTTCGTCCGTGGATCAATGAGGATGACGCGGTAAAAAAAGGAATTAGTCCTGACGAACACGCAGCGAAGACCGCTGAAACGTGGAAAAATGGCCTAGCAGAATGGGGGCAGAGTCCTGAGCGTATTGCCGCGCTGCGCGATAAAGTGGATATCAATATTTTCACTCCTGGTAGTCGAGCGGGGATTCCTGTTTCCATACTCAGTTCGCTCGAGGTTCCGCCATTCGAGGTGATGGATGACCCAGAAATGTTAGGCGAGCGTTTGGATAGCACGGTTTCCTCATTGTTGTCGCTCATCGGCATAAATACGACCACAGCGCAAAGCTCGGAGGCGGTGCTGGTGGCGGCAATTTTTCAAAAAGCATGGACCGATGGGCAAAACATCAGCTTGGAAACCTTGATCCGGCATATCCTGAAACCGAGTTTCGATAAGGTCGGCGTAATCGATGTCGAGTCGTTCCTGCCAGAGAAATCTCGTCAAGGTCTTGCGCTGAAATTTAACAACCTGCTCGCGTCGCCCGGCTTTGCGACTTGGCTCGAAGGGCCGCCACTCGATATCGCCAAAATGCTTCACACCCCCGCAGGTAAACCGCGGCTTTCCATCTTCTCCATCGCCCACCTCAACGACACCGAGCGGATGTTTTTTGTAAGTTTGTTGCTCAACCAAATGCTCGGTTGGATGCGTTCGCAAAATGGTACGACATCGTTACGTGCCTTGTTCTACATGGATGAAATTTTTGGCTATCTGCCGCCGACAGCCAATCCGCCGTCCAAGCGACCTTTGATGACATTGATTAAGCAGGGGCGAGCCTTTGGGCTAGGTTGTTTGTTGGCCACACAGAATCCAGTGGATCTCGATTACAAGGCGCTTTCTAACATAGGTACATGGTTCATCGGTCGATTGCAAACCGAGAGGGATAAGCTGCGAGTGCTCGATGGGTTGGAGGGGGCCGCCGGTACACAGAATGCGAAGTTTGACCGAGCCAGCATAGAGCGTTTGATATCGGGCTTGGGTAACCGAATATTTCTGATGAATAACGTGCACGAAGATGCGTCGGTATTGTTCCACGTCCGCTGGGTGATGAGCTATCTAACGGGACCTATGACTCGTAGTCAGATCAAACTTTTGATGGATCCCAAGCGTTGCGCATTTATTAAAGTCGCAGCTCCCGCTAAAGTCGCTGAGATGAATCCCATGGGTATGTCAGGGATGAACCTTTCTGCAGGTCTTGATGCAGTTTCCCGCCCGTTGGTCGCAACGGGCGTACTAGAGATTTTCGTCCCGGCTACTGGATTGGGTGATGATATCGTCTATCAACCCCACTTATTACGGACGGGGTTCGTGCATTTTTCTTCCTCCAGATTGAATGTCGACGGTAGCCATACTGTTAGCTTGGTGAACCCGATCACGGCAAGTGGAATCGACTGGGAAACCTTGGTGACTCCACCGTTAAATTTTGAACAAATTGGAACAGCACCCACGCCTGGTGCCGGATTCGGCGCGCTTCCGGGATTCGCGATGAATGCGGCAAATTACAAACAGGTCGAAAATGAATTTAGCGAATGGCTTTACCGTAATGAACGTGCCGAAGTTTTTTCCTGTCCTCAGCTGAAGGTGTTTTCTCTTCTACATGAGTGCGAGGCAGATTTCCGAGCGCGCATCATTCATCAGGCTCGCGAGTCTAGGGATGTGGCCATTGATAAAATCCGCGATGCTGCATCAAAAAAACTCACCATGTTAGAAGCCCGTCAACGGACGGCACAAGGTCAGTTATCGAAGGAAAAAGCCGAGTCGAGTTCTGCAACTCTTCAAGCAGGTGTTTCACTGATCGGTGGAGTTCTAGCAGCCATTTTTGGTCGCAAAGCGGGTTTAGGTTCGATCACTCGAGGGACATCTTCGATCAACAAAGCGACCGGAGCCTACAAACAACATCAGGACGTCGCGAATGCGGAAGCCAAGGTGATTGCGGCAGGGGCCGAAATCGAAAGCATCCAAGCGGAACTGGCCGCAGGCATTAACAAACTAATGGACTCTTTTGACCCCGCATTGCTCCCAATCGAGACGGAAGCGATTAAACCCAAAAAGACCGACATCAAGGTTCAAACTATTGCCCTGTTATGGCTGCCTTTTGACGGGCGGGGAGAATCGGCGTGGTGATTTGGTGTCCACCTGCTAACGATCATCCATTCAGCGGAAACTCGCCATCGTCGTCGATGCCAAGCCAACCGAGGCGTCCGAAGGCTCGGTAGAGCGAAGGAATCGGTTCGCCCTCCTCTTCGCCTTCTCCGTGCTCGATGGTCGCGGTGCTGCTGAGTCCGCGATTGCACTCGATACTAATGACTGTGGTGTAAGTGGAGAGATATATCCAGTCGCCCCATGCCTTGGCCTCGTGGCGTGGATCGAAGTGTTCTTTGCGAAGGGATGCGAGGATGTCAGAAATCGCGCTTGGTTCGGTGTTGTCGGGAAGTTTGAGGAGTGTTTCCATGAGTGAAAATGGTGAGGGATGAAGGGTAGAATAATTTAAGTATTTCGGCGAGGATTGTTTGCGAATGTTGCTTCGCATAATTTTACGTATGTGCCTTTTAGTGCGAGAAGCTCAAGGTGGGTGCCTTGTTCGATAAGCTTGCCGTGATGAAGAACGCAGATGCGATCGGCTTTTTGTACGGTCGAGAGTCGGTGCGCAATCACAAAACAAGTTCGGTCGGATCTTAGATTTTCAAGTGCTTGCTGGACAAGATACTCGGTGTGGTTGTCGAGCGCGGAAGTCGCTTCGTCTAATAAAAGCAGTGGCGGATTTTTTAATAGGGCACGAGCAATAGACAAGCGTTGTCTTTCTCCGCCGGAAAAGCGACTACCACGCTCACCTGCTAGCGTGTTGAGGCCATCTTGGGTGGCTCGGACGAAGTCAGCGGCGTTTGCGGCCTCGAGTGCGGCCCAGATCTCGTCGTCTTCGGCGGATGCTTTGGCGAGCAGTAGATTTTCACGCAGACTGGTGTTAAAAAGAAAACTTTCTTGGGTGACATATCCGAGTTGGTCGCGCAGCCACTCCTTAGAAAGCTCGGCCAATGAAACTCCGTCGACAAAGATGTTGCCGTGGGTCGGTTCATAGAATCGTGTGAGTAGGTTGAGCACCGTGGATTTGCCTGCACCAGTGGCACCTACCAATGCGATCGTTTGGCCAGGCATTGCCTCGAGTGTGAGGTCGTTGATGGTCGGCGAATCGCCCGAGTAGGAGAAGGAGACATTTTTAAATTGAACATGCCCACTAAGCGCTAGCGGTTTTAAGCCATCAGTTAGGTTTGCTTCATCAGGTGTGTCGATGATTGCGAAAACGCGCTCCGCCGAGACGATGCCGCGGGTGAATGTTTGTGATAGATTGTTGATTCTTGAGATCGGATCAAAGAGAAATCCCCATGCGACGAGGAAGGAAACCACCACGCCCGGTTGGATTTGACCGTGCAGCGCGGACCATGCACCGAAGGCGACCATGAGAATGATGCCGGACTCAGCGATGAATGAGACAGCGGGCCACACAAGCGCTTGACCGCGCATGACTGACATTGTTTTTTCTCCGACCTTGCGCGAGGCCTTGTCGAAACTCTCCAATGCCTGCGGTTCTACGGTGTAGGCCTTGATTTGGCGGATGCCGGCGAGGTTGTCATGGAGGATCGCGTTGAGCGCCGAGTTAGCCTCAGCAGACTCGCGCCAAAGTGGTTCGGAGCGGCGACTCCACCAAGTTGTTAGGATGGCAATGAATGGTAATGGAACCAATGTCACCAAAGTAAGTTGCCACGAGTGCCAAAACATATAACCGACCACGATGAGGAATTGAAACAATGCGGCGATCGCTTGATCCACTCCTTCGATGATGATTCGATTTGTTGCTGGCACGTCGTTAGCAACGCGTGACATCACCTCGCCCGAGGAATTTGAGTCGAACCATTTCACCGGCAGACGTTGAAGTTTGTCGTAGAGTTCTAAGCGGATGAGATGAGTGAGTTTGAGTTCTAACGAGTTGTTGTAATAAGTTCGCAACGTGAAAATTGCCTGTCGCAGCAAGATCGCACTGATGCCGATTAAAGCGGTAGGGATGATGAGGTCTGGACGTTTTTTTACGATGATCACGTCGATAAATTCCATGGTGATGCTGGGCAAGACCAGGACTAGAGACGCGCAAGACAACGCCATCAGTAGCGAGAGCGCGCTCTGCAAGGGGAAACGGAATGTGTGACGGAGAATCCGTATGAGCGTAACCATATCGTATGATTGGGGTGGTCGAATTAGAATCTGGCAAGTGAGAAAAAGTGTGGTCGTAGGTGGGGGATTGTGCTTGCGGGTGGGTTGGATTTATCAATGGTAAAAAAGTAGATGTTTTCGGACCCTCAAGTTTACGCGCTGGCCTTGTTGGGAGCACTGTGCATTGGTCTTTCGAAGGCTGGGTTCAGCGGAATATCGTTGGTTGCGGTCGTAATTTTTGCTGACATCTACGGTTCTAAAGCATCGGTGGGCTTGGTTTTGCCTTTGCTGATTGCTGCAGACTTGATGGCCTACCCTG
Source organism: Verrucomicrobiota bacterium (assembly GCA_009885905.1). Taxonomy (GTDB): domain Bacteria; phylum Verrucomicrobiota; class Verrucomicrobiia; order Verrucomicrobiales; family Akkermansiaceae; genus Luteolibacter. Next base: position 14,728 of record VFJU01000449.1, on the reverse strand, counting down.
TGTTCATGCGCTACGGTTCATGGCGTCCCGTTTGGCGTCTGTTAGTTCCTGCTCTGGTCGGGCTTGTGCTGGGTTACTGGCTGCTTGGCGAGATTTCAGATAGTGTGGCACGCAGAGTGATTGGGGGCTGCGTATTGTTGATGGTGGCGCTGCAATTATTCTGGCGCTGGCAGCCAGAACGGATCGATCGATTGGCAAAATCAACCAGCTTTGGAATGGGTGCAGGGGTGTTAGGCGGTTTTTCGACGATGATGGCGAACGCTGCTGGTCCAGTGATCCAACTTTATCTGCTGGTGCGTAAGATTCCAAAGATGGAACTGGTCGGTATTGGCGCGCGGTTTTTTTTGGTCATCAATCTTATCAAGTTACCGTTGAACGCTCGATTAGCCTTAATCACCACGACAAGCCTAACAGAAAATATCAAATTGTTGCCAGCCGTGATACTGGGAGTTTTTTGCGGCAAGTGGTTGTTGCGGATCATTCCCCAAGCGTTGTTCGAGTGGATGATCGTTGTTTTTGCCCTGATCGCTGGACTGCGGATGATATTTAGTTGAGCGTAATTATGCTTGTTGCTTGAGCGCTTGAAATGCCTGCCATGCAAACATTCCGAGGAAGATCGGGAAAATGTAGGAGTTGGTTTGTAAAAACACTCCGATGGCGGCGGTCACGGCGACGACGATGCTGATCCATAGGGTGATTTTGATGCGTGCCGGACCGAGAGCTGCGTTGAGCATTTGGCCACCGTCGAGGGGTAGCACTGGGAGAAGATTGAGGATGGCCCAAAAAAAGCTGATGAAAATTAAAGTGCTGAGAAATAGAGACCCGAGGTCGGTTAGGTTCGGGATTATTTGCATGATAAATAGCACGATGAACGCTAGGGCAATTTGAGCTAGGGGACCAGCGGCAGTGACCAAGAAGCTTTTCCAGCGGTTAAGATGTGTGCCAGAATACGTGGCGTAACCACCAAATGCCTGAAGGGTGATGCTGCTGTTTGCACCGAACCAACGAGCGGTCTGCGCATGACCGAGTTCATGGATGAGTATCGAAATAAAGCCAGCAATGACGAATAGGCCAATTTCAAGAATTTGTGCAGCCGTATCTGCGCCTGATACCCCTCCAAGAATCACGAGAGTGACCCAAAAAAATGGCTGGATTTCCACGGGGATACTAAAGATCGAAAAGCGAATCATGCGGGCGATTTCGTAACGCAAGATCCGCTGACAAGCAAGGTCGGCTTAGGGTGCATCGCGCGAAGTCTTGACCCTCTGGGTGTTTCGGCATACTTAAATACATCGGCACGTGGGGCACCTAGGATCTCAGTATCACCGTTTGCAATTCAGTTTATTTGTTATGGGCTACTTCCATCGTCTGCATTTCGCCTCAGTGCTTTTGCTTTCAACCATGATATTTGTTTCCTGCGGGGTTGAGACTCGGCCCAGCGTTTCGCGGCGGTCGACGCGGGTTTTGCATCACTGGTACGATGACGGTGGCGACGGTAAAGTGAGCATCCACATCAGCCTCAGCGATCAGATCGCCGAATTCAAACGTGGCGACAGAGAAATTGGTTGGTGTTATGTGGCGACGGGTAAGGAAGGTCACGACACGGCTCCTGGAACTTATAAAATTACCGAGAAGGTTTTGGATAAGTATTCTAATATTTATGGATGGTTTGAAGACGAGTTTGGGAATGTGACAGATCCAGACGCGCAAGCCAAACAGAAGGTCCCGGTGGGGATGGTCTATGTGCCTGCGCCGATGCCTTGCTGGATGCGATTGACCTCCTATGGTATCGGCATGCATGGCGGAGTCATTCCTGAGCCAGGAGCGCCTGCCTCTCACGGATGCATTCGCTTGCCTAGAGAATTTGTGCAGAGCCTTTTTGATGTGGTCGTGGTGGGCACGCCGGTGGTAATCAGCAACGAGCCTAGCAACCGAGGAAATTTTGCAACGGATTTACCAGCTCAGCAGCCTAACATGCGTCCCATTAGAGAGATTGGCGATGGCAGTGCGCAGTCAGTGACTTACCGCGACGGTGTTCCAGTGTCTTATCAGTAAGCGTTGCTTAAAGCTGATTTTATTAAAAATACAATTTGTTAGAATTCTCTCAATGACTAAGGATTTTTGATGCTTTCGTCGAAAATATTTGTGGCAAGCTTGTTGTAGGTGTCTCGGTCGATTAAAAATGGATTCGGATCGGAATCGAGACGTCCGTAATAGAATCCTGGATTGATACCAATCGTTGGGGGAGCAAGAGTTATTTCGCGAGTGACGATTCCAACAAAATCGCCTAAATCATTGGTGTTTTTCTCATAAACTTTTATGCGGAGTGTAGGGGTTAGTAGTGCATGGTTCGCAGACTCGTCGTCGCTGGCAAGCCAGCGCGTTACTTTAAGCCCTTCTAGCACACTGAGTAAAAAATTTGCACGTGGAGGATCGATTGACTGGGTGACGTCTTTTCCTGCTTGGTTGCCAGTCCATTCCTCAGTGGTGAATTCATATCGCAGAGCGACTTGTGGATCGGTTAAAGTCGTCCGATCGATCTGCATCAAGTTGACTCGGTCAAGCGACCATAATCTAGCAGGTTTCCACTCGTAAGCACGCACTGATATCGAGGTGAGTAATGATGGGTTGATTCGCATCACGGCGGATGTGCCTAGACGATTGACAAAATAACCGCCCTTTCCATCCATCCCGAATAAGAGTTCGAGTCCTTGGTTGTCTTTGCCAAAAAAGCGCATTTTCAAGAAGGGGCGATTCAGTCCCCACGGGGTAAAATCGGTAGCTGCATCCGTCTCGAATCCGATGGCTTGCCCGTCGGTGACTGCCTTCAGCAAGGCGAATAGGCGCTCCTCATTGGCTTCATTTGATTGTCCAGCGATGGTGGTTTTCCATGGTTGGGGTGGGGTACGCGAAATGAGGATTTCGTTACCAGTGACCGGTTCGATGAGAATGCCGCGCAGAGATTGGATATTGAGATTGGTCAGGGTGGGATCACGCAGGTCATTCACGGCCAAAGGTAGATCCGCCAGCGATACGACTCCGGGTGCGGGCTTGAGCGAAAGCACAAAGATTGAGTCTGGTCTGTCGTTCACCAATGCGAGCACATCCGGTGCCTCTGGAGTCTCGGGTGGGTAAATTTCCAGCATTGTCTCTTGTTCATCGCCGAAAGAACTCAGTGCGATTTGCCATGATTTGATGGTGGCAGACTTCGTGGGAAGTGAGGTAGTTGCTCGATCTAGAATTTTGGTTGCTTGCAATTCGTATAGCCCTTCAAGCAGTGCTTTCATTGCTTTTGGGTCGGTGGCGAGCTCGAGAGGCTTGACCACGCGCCATGGACTTTTTGGTGTCTCTCGTGTTAGGGTGAGCTCACCTTGTTCTCCACGAATTCGGATTTTTTGCAGCGTCACAGGATTAAAATAAAACGGGCGATGATCTCGAAGATATTTTAAACCATCTTTAAAAAGCGGTGCAATGTCTCCGGTCGCAGCGTAGATAAATCGCTTGCGTCCTACATCGCGTGGGTGAATGAAAACGGTGGGTACGGGTTCATTGATATCTTTGATAGTTGCTAACCACGGTGTCTGTCGACCGAGTTTATAAGATGCCAAGGGTTGCTTGTTTTTTCCTTCTAACCAGATGTCCACTGCACTATCACCAAGTCCAGCTTTCTGACTGACGATTTCATCGCGTGCGGCGTAGTCTTCTACTCGCATGCCCAAGGTGAAATTGATGATGTTGACAGCAGCTCTAGGATCCATCCGGTCTTTCCATGGAAGTGTTCCAATCCAACCATGATCTGATAGATCAAACTTCGCGGTGACTCCGTTGCGAATGATCTCGATGTGTTTTACATCAGACGGTTTGAATCCAGAATAGATAGGTTGGCCTAGTGCTACGGGTGGAGCACCTAGAAGAGAATTGAAGTTACCTTTAACCCATTGCCAGCCTGCCAGTCCACAGAAGAGAACGGCTAACAGTATGAGAATAAGGGTGAATCCGAAGGAACGCATAACGGGCTAAGCGCGGCGTGACGACCAAACGCAGGCCCCGACCAATAAAAGGAAGGTGGGGAGAAAAAATAAGTTCACGCGGTTGATGAAAGAAACTTGAGCATCAAGGATCGGCAGCTTGTAGGTGCCTAGCGAGCGCGGGCCAATGCCAGCAAGTGACTGGCGATCCATCAGCCAATTCACTGAGGATGCGAGAAAGTCGATGTTTTCGGCGCGTTGGTGGGTTGGATCGAGGAAGTCGGTGTTGCTCATGACCACCATCCGAGAGGTGTCGGCGGCGAAACGATCGTCAGCAGCAGCTCCTCGGGTGATGCAGGCTGCTAGAAATATGGGTGGTAGCGTGTCTTCTTTTTCATCATACGCGGTGTCCTTTTCACCAAACTTTGATTCTCCCCAGTAGCCCGGCGCGACTTGTATGAGACCGATGGGATTGATTTGTCGATTTGTTAGATCCTCTGCTCCTTCGCGGACTTCAAGAGATGAACTTGCACCTTCGAAAACCGTGGTCTGACCGGCGAAGTCTTTGGTGAAGTCCACTTGTGGCGAAAAAAACGCACGAACGGTGGTGTCGATTCGTTTGTCGGTTATTGTTAGCACGCGATCACGACGTGGAGTGACGCCATAGCCACGGAGAAAGGAGCGCAGTTTAGCGGGTGTCTCACCAGGTTTGAGGAGAATCAGCATCGCAGCACGTGGTGAATTCCAATATTTTTCTAATACGGCGATTTCTGCGTCACTGAGGTCGTACTTTGGCGCCACCAATGCCACTCCCTCGGCATCGGCCGGGATGGTCGTGAGTCCAGAAAGGTTGATGCCTTGGAGCTCGACGTTTTGAAAAAGCAGAGTGTTTTGTAATGACTTCACGGGCGAGTCCTCGCCTTCGGCACTCAGGCGACTCTTGTCCGCGAGGTAGAGCATTTTGCGCGTTTTTCCTTCAAGGGCCTCGACGAGGCGGGCCGTCATGACATCCTCGCCTTGGAATCCGGTGATTTTCCGTTGAGTTTCCGCAGTGGTGTAAATCGCCATGTCATCAGCGATGATCAGTTTTACGTTAGGATTTAGAATACGCTCGCCGTCTTTGTTCTCCGTCGAGACAGGACCTTGATCTGTACGTGCATCGATGACGATCAGGTCTTTTGTAAGTGGAAGACCGTAGGTGGAGGTCACTTCTTGGGTGCGCTCCGAACTGCGCAGGGGATCGACGACTTCTATCTCGATTTTCCCATTAGAAAACCGGCTGTATTCTTCTGCTAGAACTCTGACTCGTTCGTAAAACGGTGAGCTGCGGCGAAATGTGATGATCCATTTGATCGGTTCTTTACGGTCTAGGATAGCTGGACCTCTCAGGTAGGACTTAGTGGCTGGGGATAGAGTGTAGGCAGCCTCTCGGCTCAGGTCGATGCGGGTGAAATGGTGAAACGCTAAATAATTGAGCGCGATGAGGGTGACCGCGAGGAAGAAGATCTGCAGCAATGAGAGTGTGCCAAGACCCCAGCGGTTGAATGACTGGGCGGGCTTGCCTTTAGAGTCGAATGAAGGGTTAGACATGAAGTGGAAATGAGAATGATCAACGGCGCCAGCGGCGATAGTCCACGACTTGAAAGGTAAGGAAGAGAACTAATATTGTTAGGCTAAGGAAGTAAACCGCGGGCCGGGTATCGAATAAACCACTGGCAAAATAATGCAGGTGTTCTTGAGAGGAGATATAGTGGAAAAGAGGCGCTCCAGCAAAAGACTCACCCCAAATGACGGTGACGAAGCCGAGAAAATATTGAATGACTAACAGGCCGATGGTAAATATTCCCGCAATAATTTGACTCGAGGTGAGTGCGGATGCCAAGCAACCGATTGCGGTGAAAGCTGCACCCATCAACATCAGCGCGGTGAAGGCCCCGCCAAGAGCGCCGTTGGTCCATGCGGTGGGTATATCAGTGGTCCATTGGAACATCTTGAATTGCACGAGTGCGGGAATCCACAGAGTCGTGTAGAAGATCATCGCAGCGGTGTATTTTGAAAAAACCACCTGCCAGGTTCTCACCGGTGCTGTTAGTAGTGTTTCGAGAGTCCCCGAGCGTTCTTCCTCGGAAAATAGCCGCATGGTGATGAGCGGGAAGATGAACAGAAAATAGAACCAGAAAAGCGGCGTGTGGAAAGTGACGTAAACCAAACTGTCGCGCACGGGGGTGTCGCGGAAGCCCTTCATCGCGGTAGACAGGGAAATGCCTTGCATCAAGGTCACAAAGGCAAGAATCACCCAACCAAATGGTGTCAAAAAGTACCCATTGAGTTCTTTTAAGGTAAGGATGCGGAATAATCTCATGCGGCGGAGCGCTCTTGTTAAGGAATTCGAAGCGTAAGGCAAAGATAAAAGGCACGCCATGGCTCAGGTCTCGCTTCCGCCGTCAACGAGGTTGAATTTTTTGGTCAGCAGTTGTAGAGACACTTATCCAATTTGAATTTCATGAAACTACCAAATTTATTGAGAATTTATCGTTTGAATCATCTCGTCTCATGGCGATCCATGGCGAAAGCTACTTTTTATACCATCATCATCAGTAAGTCGGTTGGCTTTGTTCAAAGTGCAGATGTCCCGAGTCAAGTTGTTGGCTTGCCAGTCGTAGGATTTGAACCAACGATTCCTAAGTCTACGCCCGCCCCCAAGAACGCACCGGTGGGCATGGTTTGGATTCCGGGTGGCGAATTCTCAATGGGGGCGAATGTCGCATGCAAAGGGATGTGCAATTTATCCGATGCCACCCAAGACGCGTTGCCGATTCATCGCGTTCTCATTGATAGTTTTTGGATGGACGCCACCGAGGTAACGAACGAGCAGTTTGAAAAATTTGTCAAAGCTACTGGCTACATCACCGTCGCAGAGCAGAAGCCCACACAAGCGGAGTTTCCCACAGCGTCGCCGGAAGATCTGGTTGCTGGATCAATTGTTTTTACGCCCACGACGGGGCCCGTAGCTCTCAACCAGTTGCGCTGGTGGAGTTATGTCGCCGGAGCTTGCTGGAATCATCCTACGGGTCCTGATAGTCGTATCGACATGTTAGGTAAACAGCCCGTCGTGCACATTACTTACGAGGATGCTCTCGCGTTTGCAAAGTGGGCGGGCAAACGCTTGCCAACCGAAGCGGAGTGGGAATTCGCGTCAAGGGGTGGGGTGATGGGTGGGATTTTCGCGTGGGGCGAAGAATTGAAACCGGGTGGTAAATTCCAAGCGAATATCTATCAGGGGAAATTTCCTATTGAGAATGAAGACACGGGTGAAGATGGATTTAAAGGCATCGCACCGGTGGCACAGTATCCACCGAATGCCTATGGATTGTACGACGTGGCGGGCAATGTCTGGGAGTGGTGCAGTGATTGGTATCGCCCAGATTCATACGCCCAGTCGTCTGAAAAGGGTGGGGTGTCATCTAACCCACAAGGTCCAAGCTCTTCGTTCGACCCCGACGAACCTAACACCCAGAAGCGTGTCCAACGCGGTGGTTCTTTTCTTTGCACGGATCAATATTGCACTCGCTACATTCTCGGAACTCGTGGCAAGGGGGAAATACGTTCGTCAAGCAATCACATCGGTTTCCGATGCGTGATTTCTGTGCCGTGAGTCAACAGCAGAGAGTGAATCGTGCTGCCTGCAACTCTTTTGAGTTTGGGCCTATCATTGCATCGAACTCACCAAGTTCGATCACTGGCTTCAAATCCCGCCCAATAAAACTCAGGTCCTTGGAGGTGATGATGAAAGACACAAGACGTGTTTCACCCGGAGCAAGATTCACCCGTTCGTAGCCACGGAGTTCTTTGACTGGGCGACTCACTGATGCAACAAGGTCACGGAGGTAAAGCTGCAAGGTTTCGGTCGCAGGATGTTGTGTGAGATTAGTGATCTCAGATGAAATCGTTAGCGTTTCATCTAGTTTCATCATGGAGGAGGACACAACGGTTTTCCCGTAGCGAAATTTCCCGTACGTTAGACCATGCCCGAATGGATACAAAGCATCGTTCGGAGCATCGAGGTACTTGGAAGAATATTGTATGGAAGCATCATATGGGCGCCCCGTAGATTTTTCGCGGTACGTCATCGGTAATTGCCCAACATGGCGAGGGAATCCCATGGTGAGTTTACCGATCGGGGCGGCGGTTCCGAAGATGATGTCGGCCAGCGCCCGCCCTCCCTCTGTTCCTAGAGCCCACGCGTGCAAGATGGATGAGAATTTTTTGTCTTCCCAGGATAGATCTAACGGTCGACCACTCATCGTGATTAAGACACAGGGTTTTCCCGTCTTAAGCATTTCTGCAGCCAGTTTTCGCTGGCATTTTGGTAGCTTGATGTTGGTGCGGCTTGCGGCTTCACCATTCATTTGCCAACTTTCTCCAAGCACGAGCAAGACAACATCGGCGCAGCTGGCGGCAATCTTCGCATCGGCGAGCCATGAGTCGTTTTCTTTTTGAATATCGCAGCCTTTGGCGAAATGGATCACTGCGCGATCTCCGACAGCTTCACAGATTCCCTCAAATGCCGAGCAGGCCTGCATCTCGTCGCCGGCCGCCACCCAGCACCCGAGCATGTCCCTGCGGCTGTCAGCGAGTGGACCGATCACCGCGATAGATCCCTGCTTCGTGAGAGGGAGAAGTTGTGATTCATTTTTAAGTAGCACCACTGACTCAAGCGCAGCAAGGCGGGAAAGTTCACGGTTTTCTTTGCATAGATGGCGAGTTCTCGCGTGTTCTTCGTTACAGTGTGAGTAAGGATTTTCAAAAAGTCCTAAATCCCATTTTAATTCTAACACTCTCATCACTGCTGTATTGATTTGGGTCTCACAAACGTCACCCGTAGCCAAGAGCTGCGGAAGTTCCGTGATGAATACTTCCGACACCATGTCCATGTCCACTCCCGCATCGAGCGACTGTTTTGCAGCGTCGGCATCATTCGCTGACGTGCCATGAGACTTCATTTCGGTGACGGCGGTGTAATCGGTGACAACACAGCCATTAAACCCCCAATCTGTGCGGAGCTTCTCCGTGAGTAACCAACGGTTAGCACTTGCTGGAATGCCATCGATCTCGTTGAAAGAAGTCATCACTGTGCGAGCACCAGCTTCAATCGCAGCGCGATAGGGTGGAAAATAGGTCTCCTCCATCTCGCCTCGGCTCATATCCACTGTATTATAATCTCTACCTCCCATCGGCGCGCCATAGAGGGCAAAGTGTTTGACGCATGCTACCACTGAGCCATCTTCTGCTAGACTAGCACCCTGGTATCCAGTCACCATGGCAGCTGCTATTTTTGATCCAAGCCATGGATCCTCACCCGAACCTTCGGCCACCCGTCCCCAGCGCGCGTCTTGAGAAATATCAACCATGGGCGAATAAACCCAGTGGAGCCCATCTGCGGCCGCTTCTGCCCCTGCCATCTGTGCACAGCGCCTCACAAGATCGAGATTCCAGGAACAAGATAGACCCAGTGGAATTGGGTAAATCGTGCGGTGACCATGAATCACATCGTATCCAAAAATCAGTGGGATTCCCATGGGGCTTTCTAACGCAACGTCTTGCAAGGTACGCGTCGCGGAGGGTGTGAAGACGTTGAACACAGCTCCGCAAGTGCCATTGCGGATTTTTGGCACAAGATCTCCTGAGTTTTTCATGCCCGTACTATCCATAGCGCCTGTTAGTAAGTTCAACTGCCCTAGTTTTTCTTCCATCGACATCCTGTTGATAAGGTCTTGTAGAAATATTTGCTTGCGCATGGTAATGATCACGACTGCAGAGTTGTGGAAGTTCAAGAATTAACGGTTCGCCCGCGATGACGGTTACGCGATCACGGAATATCGTAAGTGAAATGTTTAGCGTATTTGTTGTGGGTCGTAGCGAGCATGTGCCTCCAAGCAAGTGGACCTCGACATTTTAAATCCCCCTCTCCCCCCCTGAGAAAGTCAAAGTGCCCCCGCATTTTGACTTTCTCTGCTTTTATTCGAAAGCATGCCGAATAGATTGGTAGTGGAGCGAAAGAATGACGTAAGAAATCGTGTCGATGGATGGTAAAATATCAGTCTTTGGTTTTTCGCAAAATTGGCGGAGAGTCTCACGACTTTGCACCTGATCGATGATTTCTAGATTCGCGCACATTTTGAAGTTTTTACTCCCGACTACCGCATGGATGCTGGTGCATGCTTCTGCACAGTCGGTGAATCAACTTCCGCCGCTCACCGTTTTAGCAGATCGCCAAATCGGTGAGGAATCCGCTGGTTTGTTGTCGGAATGGAATCGTGAAGATATCCGCCAGGCTGCGCCAAGGACCCTTGACGAATTGCTAGCAAAAGAGCCCTCTTTTTCGCTTTATCGTCGTCAATCATCGATCGCCGCCAATCCAACATCTGCGGGAGTCAGCTTGCGAAATACTGGAGCCACGGCCGCATCGAGGACTCTGGTGCTCGCAAATGGAATTCCTCAGAACGACCCATTTGGCGGATGGGTATATTGGGCGCGTTATGATCCTGCAACCTTAGACTCGGTTAGAATTGTTTCTGCAGCCAGATCGGCGGTTTGGGGTAACCAGAGTCCTGCGGGTGTAATCCAGATGAATGGGTATCCTGCGTTTGAAAATCGGCACATCGTTCGAGCGGGTGGCGGCAGTCAAGGCACGATTGGTGGTTCGACGGTTAATCAAATGACCAACGAGGATAAAACACTCGCGGTACTTTGTTCGGCTTTCGGTCTACACACTGATGGATATTTTGCAGTCGATTCATCGCAGCGCGGATCCATTGATAGAAAGTTAGAGACGGATGTTGCTGGAGCAGATTTGAAATTTGCATGGCTTGCGGCGCCAGGTCTAACCGTTGAACCAATGTTTGCATGGTACACCGAGGAGCGGAATAACGGCACCCCATTGGCAGGCAATTCTACAGATGCAATCGATTTTGGGCTGAGGGTTTCTTCAGTTGACGGTGACTTTTCATGGCAAGCACTGGCATGGCAGCAGCGACGCGAATTTGAGTCAACTTTCAGCTCAGTCAATGAGGATCGGACTACTGAAACCCTTGCATTGAATCAATATGACGTGCCCGCTATGGGTACTGGCGGCGCATTCACCACGCTCTGGGATCCCGGTGGACCATGGACGCTTGGTTCCGGTGTGGATATGAAGTGGGTTTCTGGTGAGACCAACGAAGATGTCGGTACCTTCCGAAGACGGCATGCTGGTGGCGAACAAGCATTGGTTGGAATTTTCAGTTCAGGTTCCTATCAGCTTGATCAAAAAACGCGGATTGATGGAAGTGCACGGTTCGACTGGTGGCAATTGAATGACAGTCGCAGAAATGAAACATCACTCAAGAATGGGGCGTCTTTACGCAATGATACTATCGATGATCGCGACGGCGTCGAGCCATCGGGATCGATAGAAATGACTCATGAAATTCAAGAAGACTGGGTGGGCTCACTTTCTGCGGGAACAGCTTTTCGTCTGCCCACTCTCAATGAGCTTCACCGACCTTTTCGTGTTCGAAATGACATTGTGGAGTCGAATCCTAACTTAGATGCTGAGCGTTTTTATAGTATTGCGGGAGGAATTCAGTGGGAGCCCACAGAGATGTTGCAGGTGAATCTCAGTTTCTATCAGCACTGGATTTCCAACGCCATCGCCAACGTGCCTTTGACTGACCCCGCACAGGTTAAGGAAATCATCGGCATTGTTCCAACAGGAGGTTCTGGATCGCAGCGCCAAAATGTTGAGCAGGCACAAGTCCGAGGGATGGAGGCGAAAGTTGAGTGGCTTCCGCATGATGCGGTGACGTTAGGGTTTAGCGGATTGTGGTCGCACACCGAGTTTACTGAGTCCCCAAACCAGCCATTGTTAGATGGGAAACCGTTTCCTCAAGCGCCAGATATTCGTTTGATTGCGAGTAGTGTGTGGCAAGTCACCGAGAAATTCAGTGTTTTCGCAGGCAGTGAGTTTGGAGCATCCCAGTATGATGACGCATTGGCCACGCGATCGCTCGAGAATTTCACCACCGTTCGGATCGGAATGACGTGGGAGGTTGAAGGAGCATTTTACCAAGTTAGAATTGAAAATTTATTTAATGAAGATGTCCAAACTGGCCTGAGTAGTGATGGGATTCGAACCGCGGGTTCACCTCGGTCACTTTGGGTTGGAGTCGAATGGTTGTTCTAAATTTCCATGACTAAATTCTTCGATTGCTCATCTGTCTTGAATTTAAATAATACCTACATGCGCACGTTGCTTATCTTGTTTTTTAGTTTCACGGGTTTCGTCTACTCGCAGAAAGTCAAAGTGGACGAACTTTATAGTCAGAATTGTGCCAGCTGCCACGGTGGCAAATTTGAAGGGGGAGTTGGTGGATCACTCGTGGATGGTGAATGGAAACATGGAAGCTCAGACGCAGATATTTACCAATCGATCGCGAAAGGTAACCTTCAATTCGGAATGAATCCTTGGGAAAATATTCTCTCAAAGGAGCAAATTCGAGCACTTGTTATTTTCATACGAGAAAATGAAAAAGAATCCCTCACTAAGGGGATGAATTTCCCATCGCCATCCCCTGAAAAAGTTACTAAAACTGAGTTAGAAAGCTATCGGATTGAAATACTGGTGAACGATGGACTCAAAAATCCTTGGGCTATCGCGTTTCTTCCTGATGGGCGTAAACTGATCACGGAAAAGTCGGGTCAACTGAGATTCATCACACGAGAAGGCAAGCTCGATCCCGTGGTCATTGCAGGTACACCACCAGTGGTTGAGCACGGCCAGGGCGGGTTAATGGAAGTGGCGGTCCACCCAGAATATGCAGAAAATGGTTGGGTCTATCTTGGTTTTTCTGATGGTACACGCGAGAAGAATGCCAAAGGCAAAGATGATGTGCACTGTATCACTGCATTCGTTCGGGGAAAGATTAAAGACCATCAGTGGACTGAACAGGAATGGATTTTCAGGGCGGATCCCAAGTTTCGTTCCGGATCTGGCGCACATTTTGGTACGAGGATGGTGTTCGATAAGGGCTATATTTATTTCGTTGTGGGTGAGCGCGGTGGCTTGATAGAAGTGCAAGATCTGACTCGTCCTAACGGGAAAATTCATCGATTGCACGATGACGGAAAAACACCCGTGGACAATCCATTTGTAAAAACGAAAGATGCGATTCCCAGCATTTGGACATACGGTCACCGAAATCCGCAGGGTCTCGCGATGGATCCACGCGATGGATTGCTTTACAACACCGAGCATGGTCCACGAGGCGGCGATGAATTGAACTGGGTGCGCCCCGGCAAGAATTACGGATGGCCTATCGTCACTCTCGGAATCAATTATAACGGAATGCCGATGAGCTACCCCAATAAAAATGGTGAAGTGACCAATACGCTCACAGAGAAAGAGGGAATTGAACAACCTATCAAATTTTGGGTGCCCTCTATTGCAGTGTGTGGGTTAGATTTTTATACTGGAGATAAATTTCCGAAGTGGAAGAACGACTTGTTAGTCGGTGCCCTTAAATCACAGGAAATTCACCGCCTAAGGATCGAGAATCATCAGGTCGTTGCACAGGAAATCATTCTGAAAAACATCGGGCGTGTTCGGGACGTCGCAACGGGTCCTGACGGCTTTATTTACGTGATTTTAAATTCTCCCGATCGACTGATACGACTCATTCCAGCGGAATGAATGAGCGTGATTGCTGGGTGATTTCAGAACTACGCGATCACGGAATATCTTTGTTCGATGAAATGAAGTATTTCTAATACATCGCTGCGAGCAAGCAACCCCCCAAGCAAACGGACAGCGATTCCTCCCATCACCACCCGACTCCCCCCGGTTCCGTAAAACCCACGGCGAAATTCGAAGGCCCCCCGCTTCGACTTTCGCCGGTTTTTTTTCTCACCGCGGGGATGAGCGGATCGGTGGACGTTCTGGCTCGGGAATGTTTTTGGAGTGAATTTCTGCGCAGTCACCACCTACTGAACAGAATTGGAAGAGGTCGGGAAGGGCGGTGGCGAGTGACAGTTTTCCATCACGTTCAAGGCGGCGGAAAATCACACGCAGAATGGCGAATGCCATGCTGCCGAGTTCGTTGTCATTGCGGTTGCGGTGGATGCGTTGGACAAGATCGGTTTGAGCAATCCGTGAGAGCTTTCCAGCTTGGGCTAAATCGATGAGGTGCGCGATCTCTACCCCGTAGCCGACGGGGAATGAAAGCGACTCCAGGGTTTCGCGACGTGCGGCGTATTCGCCAGCAAGAGGTTGGATGATGCCTACCAGCTGAGGATAAAATAATGAGATCATCGGGCGGATAAGAATTTCGGAAACCCGGCCTCCGCCGGTTGAATGAAACTCGTCGCCATAAGCGAGAGGGCGATCATAGAAGGCTTTGACATAATCGATGTTAGGATTAGTCAGTAGAGGTCCACACAATCCAGTGATGAATCCAGTGTGGAAATTTGAAATGTCGCCATCGATGAAGCAGACGATGTCTCCGCTTGCGACTTGAAGGGCTTTCCAAAGGTTTTCGCCTTTACCTAGACTTGAGTTTGCTTGGGGTGAAATGTCGGAGGACTGATAAACCTTCGCCAGCGCGGCTTCAGCAATTTCGCTGGTCCCGTCGGTGGAGTTAGAGTCAATGACGATGATTTCATCAATGAAACCGGATTCGATTACGAGGTGATTGTGGATGAGTGAGACGATAGGACCGATCGTT
>VFJU01000040.1 GCA_009885905.1 Verrucomicrobiota bacterium | reverse complement strand
GCTACAAACGCCTCGTTCGTCGCGGTCTGATGTCATACTTCACCTGGGCTCCGGTCTTTAATAGCTATGGCAGGAACAACCGCACCAACTCCGTGAGAGTGCCGATGGCAGGCGGCCGCTGTGAAAGTCGCAACGCGGACGCCGCTTGCAACCCCTACCTCGCAGCCACTCTCGTTCTTGCCGCCGGCCTTCAAGGCATCCGCGAAAAACTCGATCCCGGAGATCCGCACGAGGACAACCTCTACGAACTCACAGAAGAACAATTCGCCGCCCGTGGAATCTCCGAACTTCCGCGCACGCTTGATGAAGCGGTAAAGGCATTCGCAGCCGATCCCTTCGTCGAGGAAATCCTCGGCACTGAACTCCGCAACGAATTCATCACCTACAAGTCCGAAGAATGGCGCCAATACCACCAGCGCGTCAGCCAGTGGGAGGTCGATACTTACGCGAGAATGTTCTAACTTATGCCCGTCGAGCGGATCAGCCTGTCACACCAGCAATGCAAACCACCAAACCGACTGTCTCCCCCGAGAATGCTTCGGCGGCGGAAAACGAACACGCTCGAATCACTCCAAGGACGCGGCGGAAGTGGCTCCTATTGAGGCAAGATATTCCAGGATGGCTCTACCGCTCGTTAGTGACATGCAGCTTCCTCTCGCTCTTCGTGATCTGGTGGTGGGCCACCGAGCACGAACTTCTCAATCGTATCTTTCTACCCACGCCAGAATCGATGCTAACAGCGGCGCGTGGAGTGTTCACGGAGGAAACGCTTTGGATTGATGTCGGGGCAAGTTTTATGAGGGTAGGTGCCGGGTTCGCGCTGTCGGTGGTGATCGCGATCCCTCTGGGCATCCTCATCGGCAGCTTCCGAGTCTTCGAAGCCCTTTTGCAGCCGCTGGCAGAATTCGTCCGCTACATTCCGGTGCCTGCGCTCATTCCTATATTGATGGTTCTTTTTGGCATCGGTGAGTTCTCTAAAATCATGCTCATCTGGGTGGGCACGTTCTTTCAGCTTCTCCTCATGGTCACGGCGGAAGTTCGCAGGGTGCCGCAGGATCTTCTGCAAGTCAGTTACACGCTCGGAGCAAGCCGTTTGGAAACCATGCGCTTGGTGATATGGCGTTCTGCGATGCCAGGCATTTTCGATGCGCTGCGGCTCGCTCATGGTTGGGCTTGGACCTATGTCGTGGTTGCGGAGCTCATCGCTGCAAACGAAGGGCTTGGATATCGAATCCTAAAATTCTCAAGGTTCCTCCAAACCCCGAAAATTTGGATCTACCTCCTCGTCCTAGGCCTCATCGGACTGGTGCTGGACTTCCTTTTCCGCAGCCTCAATCGACGGCTGTTTCACTGGGTGGATACCGCCAAGCCATGACACTCAAAGTTCAACAATTGGCAAAAACATACCACAGCCGGACTGGTGTGACGCATGCCGTTCTGCCCACTACCTTCGAGGCAGGCAGCGGTGAGTTCATCAGTCTGCTCGGACCGTCAGGTTGCGGGAAGTCAACATTATTACAGCTTCTCGCGGGGCTCGACACACCGACGGCTGGTTCGATCCACCTTGATGGCGCATGGGTGAATGGACCGAGCAGGGAGCGTGGCATGGTGTTTCAAAGCTATACGCTTTTCCCTTGGCTCACGGTGCTTGAAAATGCCCGGTTTCCTCTCGATTTGGAAATCCATCAGGACTACAGCCGCCCTTCTTCTGAAATTCTTACTGAGATCGGGCGCGTGCACTCACTGCTTGATCTCGTCGGTTTGGATGCTTTCAAGAACTCCTATCCGCGCGAGCTTTCCGGGGGAATGAAACAGCGGGTCGCGATTGTGCGCGCGCTGGCGAATCAGCCGAAACTTCTGCTCATGGATGAGCCCTTCGGCGCGCTTGACGCTCAGACCCGGGAAGAGATGCAGGAGCTGATGAGGCTGCTGCATGCACACCAGAAAATGACAGTCTTTTTCGTCACGCACGACATCGAGGAGGCGCTATATCTCTCCACGCGAGTGCTCGTTTTCTCCGCACGACCCGGAACGATCATCGAAGACATCGCGGTGCCATTCGGCGCTATTCGTGATCCAGAACTGAAGTTCAAACCAGAATTTATCCGTCTCAAGCGGGAACTAACGGCACTGCTTCATCCTGCTCACGAAGCAAATTTCGACCGCACGGGCCTACTGCGCCGAATCATATCCACTTCTAGCTAGCCAACATAAATAACAAAAAAATAGAACATACAGACCATGAAAAAACAATGCCATCGTAACTTTGCCGTGATCACCGCGGCACTACTATCAGCCTGCTCTTTCGCGCACGCAGCACCAAAGAAGCTCACCGTAGGACACGATCTCTGGATCGGCTACTCCGGCGTCTTCGTCGCCAAGAAAAAGGGCTTTTTCGAAAAGGCCGGGCTCGAGGTGGACCTGAAACCATTCTCAAATCCAGGTGACACGCTCCCTGCGCTCGTTGGCGGTAGCCTCGATATCGGGTTAGCAACATTACAGAATCTCTCGCTGATCAATGCGCAATCCGATTCGGACCTTGTGGCAGTTTATCTTATCGACAGTTCAAACGGTGCGGACGCTGTCGTCGCCAAAGATGGCATTAGCTCGATTGCCGGTTTGAAAGGTAAAAAAGTTGCCGCCACCACAGGAGAGGTGAATCACATGCTGCTCCTTGCAGCCCTCGAAAAGGCAGGCATGAAGGAGAGTGATATCGAGTTTGTGAACATGAGCGCAGATGATGCAGGCGCGGCCTTCGTCGCGGGGAGAGTGGACGCAGCAGTCACTTGGGAACCATGGGTGACCAAAGCGAAAACCGCGGGTGGCTCGTCCCTATTCACCAGTGCCGATATTCCAGACACCATACTCGACGCGGTCATCGTGCCGAAAAAATCAGTCGAGAGCCGAGCAGCGGACTGGAAAGCATTTCTCAGTGCGATTGATGAAGGTGTGAAGTTTCTCGTTTCCAATCCGGACGAGGCCCACAAAATCATCGCAGAAGCCCTCGGATCCACTCCCGAAGAAGTGAAAGGAATGTTAGAAGGGGATAAAGTCTATGACCTCGCGGACAACGCACGGCTACTCGCAAAGGATGGTCCGGGTTTTGCGTCGATGAAGCGTGTGATCGATTTCGCTACCACACAGAAGCTGATTTCCAAGCCGCTCGACCCCGCAGCACAGTTTGACACCAAGCTTGTCACTCCATGACCGATGAAGCAGGCATCCGGCTCGCGCTTACCGAGGCCGAGCGCGGTTTGAAGGCTGGAGAACCGCCGTTTGGCGTGGTCATCATCTCGCATGATGGCGAGGTGATGGCTACGGGATACGACACTGTGCGAACCGCAGGTGACTGGACCTATCATGCAGAAGTGGAAACTGTGAGATCGGCCTGTCGGCGCTATGGACCGAACCTCATCGGCGCGACGCTATACACCACGGTGGAGCCATGTCCGATGTGCTTCACATCCGCCTGGCTTGCGAACATCTCGGCGATTGTTTTTGGTGCATCGATGGCCGAGGTGCATGTGGCAACTCACGGTCAACAACGCGAGTTGTCCATCCCAGCGGATCGCATCAATGAGATGAGCCCTATGCCAATCCATCTGCGCGGAGGTGTGCTCCGGGAAGAATGTTTAGCCCTCTTTCATTTACCCGGTGGAACTATAAAAATCTGAATCATGGCCAATCATCAACCAACGACGATGGCCCTGCTGCTCATCGACTTCCAACGAGACTTTTGCGCCAAGGGAGGTTATGCTGATTTCTGCGGCGGCATTGAATGGGTGACGCCCATTTTACCCAATGCCAAGCGGCTACTGACAGCGGCACGCCGGGCTGGGCTCATGATCATCCATACACGGGAGGGATATGCGCCTGATCTATCCGATTGCCCCCCACTCAAATTAAACCGGACCCGGCAGGCCGGGGCTGAAATCGGTTCCCAAGGTCCGTTAGGCCGCTTGCTGATACGGGGTGAGTATGGTCATGATTTGATGGATGATCTGAGCGCACTCGAAGGTGAGCTGATCATTGACAAAGCGACATACGGCGCATTTTGCCGCAGCGATCTCGAGCAGAGACTCCTTGATCGTGGCATTACGAAAATCGCCATCTGCGGAGTCACGGCCGATGTCTGCGTGCACACCACCCTGCGCGAAGCGACTGACCGCGGATTCGATTGCTACTACGTTCGAGATGCAATTTCCACTTTCAGCCCCGATGTGCGCGAAGTCTGCGAGCGCATGGTGTTAGAAGAAGGTGGCATCTGGGGGACGCTTACTACCACCGATGAGTTGATCTTGAGTTGGAATTTGTGATGGTCGGGGAGCATCCTGATAAATGAGCGCAAAGTAATCCGATTCACATTCGAATCCTTCAGTCACACCTGCATCTCGGAATGAAGCGGTCAAAGCCTTCGCCGCAGATCCCATCTTATGGGAAATCCTCGGCACCGAACTCCGCAACGAGTTCATCACGTACCAGCCCGAAGAATGGTGCCAATACCACCAGCACGATCATCCAAAAAGAACATATTCCAAAATTGTTCCATTTGGATTGCTCTTGGAGTAATTATGGATACATTTAGCCCATGAGCGACTCCGTAAAACTCCAAATCCGCATTGATCGAAGTCTCAAGGAAGCTGCCGATGATGTTTTCGCCGATCTGGGTCTGGATGCCACCACGGCTGTCCGGCTGTTTTTTACCAAGGTGGCGAAGACCCGCAGCATCCCGTTTCGCCTCAAAGCCGAACCGGAATTCAGTCCCGAGGCGGAAGCCAGGATCCTCGCCGCCTGGGAGGAATCCAAGGACCCGGCGAATCTGATTGGGCCGTTCGATAGTATGGAGGATTTCATCGACCACCTGCATCAAAACTCCGAACAGTTGGATTGAGATGAACGTCACCTCCCATCGGACGTTCTTGAAGGCATATGGTCGGCTTTCCGTCCTTCAGAAAAGGCAGATTGATACGGCGCTCCTGATGTTCAAAACCGACCGCACCGACCCGGCGCCCCACGACCACGCTCTCAAGGGGAAAATGAAGTCCCTCCGCGCTTTTTCCGCAGGGCACGACCTGCGCGTGATCTATCGCGAAGAGGGCGGTTTTATCACCATCATCCTCCTTGATGCGGGAACCCACAATCAGGTTTACTAGTATTAAAACTCCCTCATGCCCGTTATCTTTGAAAACCTGGCCTGGCCGGAAATCGCCGATCTTCGCGACAAAAACGGCGGCCTGCTGCTACTACCGCTCGGCGCGACCGAGCAACACGGCCCTCACCTGCCGGTCGCCATGGACACGTTGTTAGCAGAAGCGGTCTGCCACGCGGCTTCCGATGCTACGGGCGTTCCCGTGATGTCCGCCCTCCGCTACACCGTCTCCCAAGGCCACACGGCGAAGTGGCCAGGCACTTTTTCCCTGCGGCATGAGACCTTCATCTCAGTGCTCAACGAAATCGCCGACTGGGCTGTCGCCACGGGTTGGAAACGTCTTCTGCTCATCAACTCCCACTTTGGCAACGATGCTTCTGCCCGCGTGGCGGTGGATCAAATCCGCCTCCGCCACCTGGGAAAACTTCAGATTGGACTGCACCACGTTTTCCAACTCACTCCGGAAATCTGGGCCGCTTACACCCAAGATGCTGCTGACCTGCACGCGAACCGCGCCGAAACCTCGCTGATGCTTCATCTCTACCCGGACCTCGTGCACCAGGACCGCCTCGCCATGGCCGATGATCCTGATCGAACAGGCAGCACGGTTTTTTCCTATCCCGTTTCACAAACCAGCTTGAACGGCGTCACTGGGTTTCCGTCACAATCGACCGCTGCAGAGGGTGCGCAGCTTTTCAATGAAATGGTTCATGCGCTCACCAGCATAGTCGAGCGGGCAGCGATTGAAGAACCACCCCTAGCCGAACGGGAGTGGATCAACTCGGTTCCAAGTGGCCTCGGGCGTTAGATTTTTTCGCTATGAATCCAGAATCCATTCTATCAGGTGGCTGCCTCTGTGGCGCGGTTCGCTACAAGGTCCAAGGGCCAGCGGTGCAAACGACACTTTGCCACTGCGAAGATTGCAGGCGGGCAAGCGGTGCTCCGGTGGTGGCATGGACTTTTTTCCGCAGTGGGGCGCTCTCATGGGAAAAAGGGAGCGCGAAGTTGGTGGTGTTTGCCGAGCGTGAACGTTCGTTCTGTGGCGACTGCGGAACTCCTTTGATGTTTTATGATCCCGGAATCCCAGAGTGGTTCGAAATAAATACCAATACTCTGGATGATCCCGAAGTCCATGCACCATCCGACGAATGCTGGACCGAAGATCGCTTGCCTTGGGGTCTCTCCGCAGGCGGCATCCCGTCATTTCATCGCGAAGCGCCGTTGCCCGATGTTTTATGACTTCCGCTTCGGTGCATCGGTGACGCCTGCAGCAAGCAATCCCCGGTGCTTTTCGGACCCGATCCGATCGAGCAATCGCTGAAAAATTCCTCCTAACATCTTCGCTTCGCCTTCACTGACATGGGCGGCGAAAGACTCCTCGATCAATCCACTGTAAACTTCCCAAGCCTTTTCCAAGGCTCTCCGCCCCGCCCGGCTCAAACGAACACGGAACACCCTGCCATCCTGAGTGCACTGATCCCGGTGCAACAACCCACGCTCCACGAGGCGGGCGACGCGACGCGACATTCCGCTGTTACTCAGAAGGACCGCCTCGGCAAGCTCACTCATCCTAAGGGTCTCTCCTGCGGCCTCGTTGACCGTCAGAAGAACGTCGTAATCGTCGAAGGAAATGCACTCCTCGGCAAGAAGTCCCGAGTCAATCCGCCTGCAAGCCAGGGCATGGACAGTTAGAAAGAGCCGCCACGCGACCTGCTGCGGCCGCGCTCCTGCCTCTGTTTCAATGGGTCCGCTCATCTCCTTTGATTTTCAGAACTCTTGATTTAGTTGCAAGCGCAAATAATGTTTCCAAGTGGCATGGCGGGTGCTGCCATTGCAAGGGGATGTCCGAAGTTCTCTCCAGCACTGCGATCGGAACGGCCGCGCCAAACTTGGGAAAACTGGGTTCACCGCGCCGGTCGATCTTTGAATTCGGTGCTCCCTTGCGTTTCGAGGCGAAGATGGGCTTGGGCTTACTCGCGTGGCTTTGCTTCTTTTTCGGGTGGCATTGGCTTTCGAATTCGGGCTTTGCAGACCAGACCCTCCTTCCCGGACCGGTGAGGGTTTTTAAAGCGTGGGGAACTCTCTTTACCGAACGCGAGTTCGCAACGGATGTCGTCCAAAGCGTGAAAAGGATCTTTATAAGCTTCGGGATCGCGCTCGCAGTCGCGCTACCCATCGGACTCTTGATGGGCGCCTACACGCCAGTGGCTGACTTCTTCAATGCCTTGGTTTCTCCTTTCCGTTATTTGCCCGCGCCTTCGTTCGTGCCGCTGCTCCTGATGTGGCTGGGAACCGGAGACGGGCAGAAAATCGCCCTTCTGGTCATGGGTGTCGTCTTTTTCCTAATCTCCCTGTTCATGGATAACACGCGCGCCGTCTCAGCAGAGCTGGTGGAATGTTCCCGCACGCTCGGGGCGACTCGCCGCAACGTCGTTTGGCAGGTGCTGTTGCCAGCCGCACTTCCCAAATTCGTCGATACCGCACGCCAGATGCTGGCTGTCAGTTGGACCTACCTGGTGATTGCCGAGATCGTCGCTGCGACCGACGGGATCGGCGCGATGATGATGCGTGCGAAACGCTTCGTCCAAGTCGATGACATCATGGCGGGCATCCTCACCATCGGGCTGCTCGGCCTACTGGCTGATTTCACCATCCGTCTGATCCACCGTCTCTGGTTCCGTTACCTCTATTGATTCCAATTATGAAACACATCCCATATCTCGTCCCGTTGTTAGCAGGTGCTTGGCTCTCGTTGGCTTCATGCTCAAAGAAGGAGGAAGCCACCGCGGCAGCCTCTCCATCGAAGCCTCAGACCGTGAAGATCTCGCTGTTTTCATGGCCGGGTTATGCCTTCTGGTATATCGCCAAGGAAAAGAATCTCGTGCCCGAGTTGGATCTCGATATTGTAATCATTGAAGATCCTTATGAAAGCTTCGCGCAAATGGCGGCAGGCAAGCTTGATGTCACCTCATCCACCGTCGAGTATGGACCCGTGGCTGCAGAGAAGAACGTTCCGGTGAAATTGGTGACCTACACCAACCCATCCTACGGCACCGACAAAATCATCCTCGCCCCGGGCATCAACAGTGCTGCGGACTTGAAGGGAAAAGAAGTCGCCGTGCTTGAGGGTGGCCTGACCCAGATCTATATGGGCATCTGGCTGGAGGAAAACGGGGTCAAGTTTGACGAGGTCAAGTATACCAATGTCATCATGGATGACGCCGTCGCGGCGATGGTCAGCGGCAAGGTCGCAGCCGGCGAGTTCTGGGAACCGTTCGGCGGCAAGGTGCTCGCGAGCCTCCCCGGTTCGAAGGTGGTCGCCACTTCCAAGGACCCCTACTTCAAAAAGACAGCATTGTTAGGCGATGGAATGTATATGAGTGGTTCTTTCCTGGAAAAGAAGCCGGAGCTCGCGAAACTCACTCTCAAAGCCTATTTTGCAGCAGTGAAATATTGGAAGGAGAATCCGGTCGAGGCAAACGCAATCATGGCCAAGGGCCTTTCCTTCAAAAACGAGGACGTCGTCACCGTCATCGGGAAAGACGGCAGCGCAACCGATGGCGGCATCTATCCGTTCAACTATGAAGAAGCCGGGCGCTTCATGGGGGTCCTCGAAGGTGAGCCGCCATTCGGAGCAAACAACGAAATCAGCCGCCATTGGAAACTCACGAACGACTGGTGGATCAAGTTCGGCGTCGTAAAAAAGGACTATCCGATGGAAGCCGGTGTTGACCTCGCCCCTTTCAAAGCACTCAAGGCCTCCGGTTTCTGAGACTCTCCGATGTTCGCGACAAAACACAGCTCCAAGATGCCTGAGCGCATGGGTCCTACCCATCCACCGGAGATGGTAGTGCTCGAAAAGGGTGCATTTCTCATGGGCGGCATCCCGCAGGACAAGTTTGTCTCTGCGGTGGAATTGCCCCGGCATCAGGTGGTTTTCGAGAAGCCGTTTGCCTTGGCGAAGAGTCCGGTCACCCGCAGCCAATGGCTCGATCTCATGGGCTCGCTTCCGTCGCCGGAATCCCCGGACCTTGATCTCGACTGCCCGGTAGTCCACGTGACCTTTCCCGAGGCGATCGCCTATCTCCGTGAGCTTAGCATCACTTTTGGAAATTTCTATCGACTGCCCTCTGAAGCGGAGTGGGAGTATGCCTGCCGTGCGGGAAGCGCTTTAGTCTTCTCCCACTCAAACGTCATTGAGCCTGCCGATGCGAACTTCCTTTATGACGAACAGGGAGTGGAGGTAGGAGTCGGCAAACCCACACCTGTCGGCCAATACCCTGCGAATCTTCATGGTATCGTCGATCTGCTAGGAAATGTCTGCGAATGGACTGCTGACATCTGGCATCCGACCTATCAATACTCGCCCAGCGACGGCTCTGCCTGGACCGAAGGGGGCAAGCCGGCATGCCGCACGATCCGTGGCGGTGCCTGGGATCATCTACCCCGAGTCCTGCGCGCTTCGTGGAGGGATTGGGCCCCGGAGCAGGCTCGTTGGGACAACCTTGGCTTTCGTGTCGCCCTTACGCTTTAAACTCCATGGAACTCGCTCTTTTTAAAACCTTGTGGGGACATGACGGAACCTTGGATGAAGCCATCGGTCTTTGCAAAGATGCCGGTTTTCAAGGCATTGAGGCTCCTGCTCCGTTAGACAAACCAACTCGGATGGCGTTTTTCGAATCGATCGAAACCGCCGGCCTTCAATGGATCGCCGAGATCAGCACATGCACCCCGAGCGGAGTCTTCGTGCCACTTCCGGGCCTCAGCGTGGAGGACCATCTCAAGTCACTGGAAGAATTGACGATCATCAGCTTGGAAGGCAAACCGCAATTCATCAACACCATGGCGGGATACGATGCATGGAGCACAAAGGAGGCGATCCGGTTCTTCGAAGGTATAGTTAGACTTCAGGAAAAATACGGGATCGTGATCTCCGCCGAGACGCATCGCGGGCGATCGACCTACAGCCCATGGCTGACTCGCGAAATCCTCGTGGCAGTTCCCGAATTGCGCATCACTTGTGATTTCAGCCATTGGTGCGTCGTCAGTGAGCGACTCATTCTTGACGAGGAACACGAGATTCTCGAACTCACGGCGAAACACGCCCATCACATCCAGCCCCGTGTCGGTTACAACCAAGGCCCACAAGTGCCGGATCCTCGCGCGCCCGAGTATGCCGAAGCTCTCGACGCGCACGAGCGGTGGTGGACGCATGTCTGGAAGTCAATGGTGGCGCGTGGATTGATCCAGTTTACGATGACCCCGGAGTTTGGTCCCGATGGCTATCTCCAGGCGGCACCATTCACCCGCACTCCCGTCGCCGATCTATGGGAACTCAACCGCTGGATCGGTCTTCGCCAGCGCGAGCGTTTCAAAAATCAATTCAACATTTCAAACTAACCACACGCAATGAGCACCGTCGCCACACCGCCGATCCGCACCAGAAAATCCACCGCCGATCCGCTCGAGTCCCTCTTCGCTGCGATTTTGGCCACCGCTGCCAAGCCGCGCGAAAAGTCCATCACCCTGCCGGCCGCCGCCTACACCGATCCCGACTTCGCCGAGTTCGAGAAGCGGGAAATCTTCCAGAAGGAGTGGATTTCCCTCTGTCACGTCTCCCAGATACCTAACGCAGGCGACTTTGTGCGGGTAGACCTTTGTGGCGAGCCGATGCTCGTCGTGCGAGGTAAGGATATGAACGTACGTGTCTTGTCGCGCACCTGCCGCCACCGTGGTATGGATCTGATGCCGAGCGGCTTCGGCCATCCCGATGAAGGGAACAAGCGAGTGATCCTTTGCCCCTATCACCTCTGGAGCTACGATCTGGGTGGCAAGCTGGTGGGAGCACCGGAAATGCAGAAAGCGGAAGACTTCGACCGCAGCGAGGTCTGCCTCCACGAGTTCCACAGTGAAATCTGGGAAGGCTTCGTATTTGCCACTCTAGCCGCCGATATAGCACCTCTCGCAGATAAGTTTTCCCGCTTTAAAGACCAATTCATCGGCAAGTGGGACATGGCGAACGCAGATCTCGTCTGGTCCGCCCACTGGGAGTGCAAATTCAATTGGAAGATCCTGCTAGAGAATTTCATGGAAGCCTATCACCACCTCGGAGCTCACATGAAGACCCTGGAGCCCTTCCTGCCTGCACGTGGCTGCTGGACCGAACCCTACGATCCAGAATTCTCCTGCATGCATCTGCCCCTCAAAGATAGCATGAAGGAAAAAATCCTAAAAACCAACGACCCAGGCACGCCCTTCCCGATCTTTCCGAACCTCGTGATCGACGACTGCCTTGAGTGGTGGGTTTTCCTGGGATATCCCAATTTCCTGCTCTTCTCCGCGCCGGATCGGGTCTATTGGTATCGCCTGCTACCCACCGGTCCCGAAACTTGCACGCTCATGACGACGATGATCATTCCGAAAATCGCCAAGGAAATGCCCGGCTACGAAGACATTTTGAAAAAGGAAATCCAAGGCGGGATCGACTTTCACATGGAAGACATGGAAGTCTGCATCGCCACCCAACGCGGCATGAGCTCAGTCGGCCACGCTCCGGGTTCCCTCAGTCACCTTGAAGAACCCATCTGGCAATTTGAAAAGTACCTTGCCGAGGTGATCAAGCGCTCCGCGTGACTCGCCATTTCAGTATGAGGATTCTTTTTTTTCTTCATACTGGCCTCGGACCTGCTTAGTTGTCTGAACATGGCAGACGACGACAGCAGTGAGGGATTGAAACGGGTGACCGTCTCAATGCAGGATGAGACGTTCCAAGCGCTTGACCGACTTACTGCGGCACGTGGATTCGACAGCCGCTCCCAAGCTGTGGCTGAAATGATCCATCAACACGCCGCACAGCATCTGGGAAAGATCGGCACGGAGGTCATGGCAGGAACCCTGACCCTCGTCTATGATGAGTCCAAGAGCGCCTTGCTTCGCGACATCGCCAAGATCTCGCGGGATCACATCGCTGAGGTCATCTCATCCCAGCACATTCTGCTGGAAGAAGAGCACGTTCTCGAAGTCATCCTTATGCAAGGCCCCGCTCGAACCTTGCGCGAGATCACCAACAAACTAGCCACCTGCAAGGGTGTCAAGACCGCCCAACTGACTCTAACTCCTCACCTGATCCCGCCGCTTCACGCCAAGGGAAATGCCAAACGCGCATGAACCTGCTCTTTGAAAAAACACTGCACGGTGCCGGCATGTGGTCCGCCATCATCTCGCGTGGCAAACGCCTCCGCCTCACCGACCTCGACGGCGGTGCCAACGTCGGCATGCTCCTCTACAATGCCCTCGAACGCACCGAGCGCTACAACATGCCCGATACTCTCAAGGGCCAACACATCTTCTATCTCCGCGCGCCTTACTGCCTCCATTCCGACATGGGCCGCCTGTTAGCATCAATCACCCATGACGACGTCGGCTGGCACGACACCGTCTGCGGCCACTCGGATGCCGCACATGTCCTCGCGAAATACGGCGAGAACAACTATCAGCAATCTCGCAACGACTGGAACCGCAATGGCCGGGACTGCTTCCTCATCGAGCTTTGCAAATGGGGACTCGGCAAACAGGACCTCGTCCCCAACCTCAACTTCTTCAGCAAGGTTGTTTCAGATGACGACGGCCACCTCTCCTTCGTCACGGGGAATTCGAAACCCGGCGACTCCATCGAATTGCGTTTTGAAATCGACACTCTCGTCGTGCTCAATACCTGTCAGCATCCGCTCGATCCTGACCCGGTCTATCAGCACCGCCACGTAAAACTCGAAGTCTTCTCCGGCGAGGCACCGGCACCCGATGACCCTTCGCTAACCGTCCGCCCGGAAAACCTCCGGGCCTGGGAGAACAATCAAATCTATCATACCCTTCGCTTCTAATGACTGAAAGCACACTCAATCCCGAAGCGGCGATCTACCGCGAAGTCATTCCCGCAGGCGATTGGTGGGTCCATGAAATCAAAAAAGGCCAGACTCTGCGCATCCTCGACCTCGAAGGTAACCAAGCCGCCGACACGCTCTTCTTCAGCGCCGCCGATCCCACCGAACGCTACAGCGCCGACCGGACCATCCAGCAGCAAGCCGCGCTCTATCTGACCACCGGCACCCAGCTCATGAGCACGGAAGGCAACGCCTTGCTCACCATCACCGCAGATACCTGTGGCCGCCACGACACGCTCGGCGGCGCTTGCTCCCGCGAATCGAACACCATGCGCTATGCCCATGATAAAGAATGCATGCACGCCTGCCGCGACAGCTTCATTCGCGGCGCACAGGAATGGAACATCGAGCTCACCAAGCGCGACCTCACCTGCAATATCAACTTCTTCATGAATGTTCCAGTCTCACCCGATGGGGGATTAACTTTCGCCGATGGCATTTCCGCACCCGGAAGGTATGTCGAGATGCGTGCCGAGATGGATGTCGTGTGTTTGATATCCAATTGCCCACAGCTCAACAACCCGTGCAATGGTTGGAACCCCACGCCAGTGGAAGCATTGATTTTCGATTGATGATTGAAGATTTACGATTTGAAGAAATATGACTCCACAGGAACTCAAACGACGTACGCAGATCTTCGCTTTGCGCATTTTTCGTCTAGTGGAAGCGCTTCCGAAGACCTATGCGGGCAAAGCAATCGCGATGCAGTTAGTTCGCTCCGGCACGTCGATTGGAGCTAACTATCGAGCCGCGTGCCGTGGGAGATCCAAAGCGGAATTCAGAGCAAAAATCGGCACCGTCGTGGAAGAGGCTGATGAATCGGTGTATTGGCTCGAACTCATCATTGAGGGCGAACTGCTTGAAAAATCGAAAGTTGAGCCACTTCTCACAGAAGCTAACGAACTATGCGCCATCATGGTAGCCTCTCGCAAATCGTCAGAATAACGCACAACGTGCCACTATGAAACAATCTTCAATCGAAAATCTTCAATCGAAAATCCTTATTGCCAACCGCGGAGAAATCGCCGCCCGCGCCATCCGCACGTTCAAGAAACTCGGCTACCACAGCATCGCCGTTTACTCTGATCCCGATTCCGGCTCTCCTCACGTCGATCTAGCAAATGAGTCCCATCGTCTCGGCCCCGGACCCGTTTCTGAAAGTTATCTGCTCAAAGACAAGCTCCTCGATATCGCAAAAACTTCGGGTGCCAAAGCCGTTTTCCCCGGCTACGGCCTGCTTAGCGAAAACACCGACTTCGCAAAAATGTGTGAAGACGCCGGGGTTCGGTGGATGGGTCCAACGCCAGAACAAATCATCGCCTTCGGCCTCAAACACGAAGCCCGCCGTCTCGCCGGTGATGCAGGCGTGCCACTCGTTCCCGGCACCGGACTGCTGGATGATGTCCACGCCGCCATTATCGCCGCCAAGGAACTCGGCTACCCCGTCATGCTCAAAAGCACCGCCGGCGGTGGCGGGATCGGCATGAAAGTTTGCCGTGATGAAGACGAACTCCGTCGCGAATACGATAGCGTTGTCCGCCTCAGCGAACGCAGTTTCGGCTCCGGCAGCGTCTTCCTCGAGCGCTTTATCCAGCGCGGCCGCCATGTGGAAGTGCAGATTTTCGGTGACGGCAAGGGAAGAGTGTTAGCACTCGGTGAGCGCGATTGCTCAGTCCAACGGCGCAACCAGAAAGTCTTCGAAGAAACGCCCGCTCCGGGACTCTCCGATGAAACAAGATCCGCGCTCCACACCGCGGCGATCAAGCTGGGCGAGAGCGTGAACTATCGCTCGGCCGGCACCGTGGAATTCATCTACGACGCCGACCGGGACGACTTCTTCTTCCTCGAAGTCAACACCCGCCTGCAAGTCGAGCACGGCATCACGGAAATGGTCACCGGTCTCGACATCGTCGAGTGGATGGTCCGCCTCGCGCTCGATGAGACTTGGGAAATGCCTTCCAGCGCACCTGCGCCGCAAGGCTGTGCCATTCAAGCCCGCGTCTATGCCGAGGACCCAAACCACAATTTCCGCCCGAGCTGCGGACTGCTCACCGAAGCGGCTTTCCCCGAGTGGACACGTTGTGATCGCTGGATCGAACCGGGCACCGAAGTCAGCCCGTTCTACGATCCGCTGTTAGCCAAGGTGATGGTCCACGCCGCCGACCGCACAGCCGCCGTTGCGAAGGTCGAGCAGGCGCTTGAAGAAACCAGGATCTCCGGCATCGAAACGAACCTACGCTACCTGCGCGACATCACCCGCTGGCAACCTTACCTCAATGGCGGCGTCGCGATGCGCGACATGGCGGAGTTTATCTACACGCCTAACACCATCGACGTGATGTCGGCGGGAACCATGACCACCGTCCAAGACTGGCCGGGACGCGTAGGCTACTGGGAAGTCGGCGTGCCGCCGTGCGGACCCTTTGACGATCTATCACTTCGCCTTGCCAATACCCTCGTTGGAAATCCCGAAGGCACCGCCGGTCTGGAAATCACGATGACCGGCCCGACATTGCGCTTCAACTCCGCGACGACCATCGCAGTGGTGGGAGCCTCTGCATTGATGCTGAAAAACGGCGAGCCGGTGGCGATGAATCAGAGGATCGAGATGGCTGCCCACGATGTCCTCAAGATCGGTCGCTTTGAAGGAGCCGGTGCACGCGCCTACCTTGCGGTGGCAGGTGGAATCGAGTCGCCGGAGTATCTCGGGAGTTGTTCGACATTCACGTTAGGAAAATTCGGCGGGCCGTTTGGAAGAGCGTTGCTGCCAGGCGATGTGCTTGGGATAAGGAGTGGGGACACTCTTGTCCCCACCAAGAAGGGACCAGAGTGTCCCTTCTCCTTAAAACACCGCTGGAAAATCGCCGTCCTCTACGGCCCGCACGGCGCTCCGGACTTCTTCCTCGACGAAGACATCGAAACCTTCTTCGCCACCCAATGGGAAGTCCACTACAACTCTGCTAGAACCGGCGTCCGCCTCATCGGCCCCAAGCCAAAATGGGCACGCACCGACGGCGGCGAGGCAGGGCTCCACCCATCCAACCTCCACGACAACGCCTACGCCATCGGCGCGGTCGATTTCACCGGCGACATGCCCGTGATCCTCGGCCCGGACGGCCCCAGCCTCGGCGGTTTCGTCTGTCCCGTTGTGGTTGTGGATGCGGAGCTATGGAAACTCGGCCAACTCCGGCCTGGCGATTTGATCGAGTTCGTGCCGGTCGATGAATCATGGGCGCGGGATCGACAAATCGAAGTCACGGAATTCATTGCAGGAGTTCGCTCGAAACTAACCGACCCAATATCCGGCGAACGAGGCTCCTGCTTCATTGACTCCTTCGGTGAAGGCGATGACACGGTGGTCGTCCGTCGCGCGGGTGATCGTTACTTCCTCATCGAATTCGGCCCGCATCATCTCGATTTAAAACTACGCTTCAAAGCCCACGTCGTCCACGAGTGGGTGAAGGAACAAGCCATCGCAGGCATCCTCGACCTCACTCCCGGCATCCGCTCGTTGCAGGTTCATTTCGATCCCGGCGTGATCGGGCGCTGTGATTTGTGGGAGATCATTCGTGACGGAATTACCTCGTTGCCGCCGCTTGAGCAAATCGAAGTTCCCACCCGCATCGTCCATCTACCGCTGAGCTGGGACGACCCGAGCACGAAGGACGCGATCCGCCGCTACATGCAGAGCGTGCGCCCGGACGCTCCGTGGTGCCCTAGCAATTTGGAGTTTATCCAGCGAATCAACGGCCTCGAATCCATCGACGAGGTTTACAAAATCTTCTTCGAAGCCTCTTACCTCGTCATGGGTCTCGGCGATGTCTATTTGGGTGCACCCGTCGCGACTCCGTTAGATCCACGTCACCGGATGGTGACGACGAAATACAACCCGGCGCGGACATGGACGCCGGAGAACGCCGTCGGCATCGGCGGAGCTTATCTCTGCATTTA
Organism: Verrucomicrobiota bacterium; assembly: GCA_009885905.1. Lineage (GTDB taxonomy): Bacteria > Verrucomicrobiota > Verrucomicrobiia > Verrucomicrobiales > Akkermansiaceae > Luteolibacter. Next base: position 3,320 of record VFJU01000040.1, on the reverse strand, counting down.
CGGCATGGAAGGTCCAGGTGGCTATCAGTTCACCGGCCGCACGATTCCGGTGTGGAACCGCTGGCGGAAGACGGCGGATTTCGAGAAGCCGTGGTTGCTCAGATTCTTTGATCAACTTCGGTTCTATCCAGTTAGCGCGGAGGAGTTATTGAGCCTGCGCGAGGAAGTTCCGCGTGGCCGGCACAAGCTGGAGATCGAGGAAAAGGTGTTCCGCTTTTCCGATTACGAAGCGTTTCTCGAAGCAAACTCGGACGCGATCGACGCGTTCCAAACGAAGCAACGGGCTGCTTTCGAGGCCGAGCGCAAGCGCTGGGAAGAAGCGGGTTTGTCGATGGATGCCCCCGCCGAAGTCACGGTCGAAACGGATGAAGTCGTCATCCCGGATGGCTGTCATACGATGGACAGCCCGGTGACCGGCAGTGTCTGGAAAATCGAGGTCACCGTTGGCTTGCGAATTGCTGCGGGCAGCACCGCGTTGATCCTCGAAGCGATGAAAATGGAAGTCCCCCTCAAAGCCGATGAAGAATTGGAGATCATTGAAATCCTCGTCGCCGAGGGTGCCAGCGTGAGAGCCGGGCAAGCGTTGGTGATCGTGAAAACCGCCGCCACTTTTTCGTCATGAACATCTCCGAACTTAAATCCCGCTTTGCTGATGGATTCACACCGTCACAACTCATCGCAGAACTTTATCAAAAGATCATCGACTGGAACGATCCGGCGATTTTCATCCACTTGCCGGAAAAGACGGTTTTGCTAGAGATCGCCAAGTCGGTGGAAGCCATGCCCAAGGAGCTTCCGTTGTGGGGAATCCCCTTCGTGGTGAAGGACAACATCGATGTTGCAGGCTGGCCAACGACTGCGGCTTGCCCTGAGTTTTCTTACACCCCGGAGCACGATTCCGGGGTCGTTAGGTTGTTGCGTGCGGCCGGGGCGATCCCTATCGGAAAAGGCAATCTCGACCAATTCGCCACCGGCCTCGTCGGCACGCGGACTCCGCATGGAGTTGCTAGAAACGCGATTGATGCGGAGTTCCTACCCGGCGGCTCCAGCTCGGGAAGTGCCACCGCCGTTGCTGCGGGGCTGTGTGCGTTTTCTCTCGGAACCGACACGGCGGGTTCGGGTCGAGTGCCTGCCGCGTTTCAGGAATTGATCGGGTGGAAGCCGACGCGTGGCTTGTTGAGTAACCGGGGAGTGGTCCCGGCGTGCCGCTCGCTGGACTGCATTTCGGTTTTTACAAATAACACGGCGGATACGCTGTTAGTTTCGACGGTTGTTAGCAGGTATGACGCCGCAGATGCATTTTCCCGCGAGGTGAAAGCGACCGGTGAAATCGGAAGCGCTTTCCGCTTCGGAGTTCCCAGCGTGCTCGATTTCGCAGGCGATCCCGACACGCCACGACTTTTCGCCGGCGCCGTGGATAAGATGATGTCCCTGGGTGGCGCTCCGGTTGAGATCGACCTAACACCATTCACCGAAGCCGCGAAGTTACTTTACGAAGGCCCGTGGGTCGCGGAGCGCTGGGCGGCTGTTGGCGGGTTTGTGGAAAACAATCGCGAGGCAATCTTTCCCGTTACCCTCAAGATTCTCGAAGATTCCAAAGGCTGGGACGCAGCATCGACTTTCAAAGCGCAATATCGCTTGAGAGAGCTCGCCCGCGAGGCGGAGGCAGTGTGGAAGACCATCGATGTGCTGTTGCTGCCGACGACGCCGCGGCTTTATACGGTCGCAGAGAATCTAGCAGAGCCATTCAGCACCAACGCCACTCTTGGGCGTTACACGAATTTTATGAACTTGCTGGATTTGTCCGCCGTGGCGATGCCCGCCGGGAGAGCGAGGTCGGGACGGGCTCCATGGGGGGTGACCCTTGCCGCCCCGGCAGGATGGGATGCGGTGTTGCTAGAACTCGCGGGTAGATTTCGCGGGGAGAGCCTGAGGAGTAACGGTCACAGACCGACGCTACAGAGAATCCCGCTGCTCGTCTGCGGCGCGCATTTGGAAGGGCTGGCGCTTCACTGGCAGTTGGCCGATCGCGGGGCGGTGTTGAGAGCAAAAACACTGACTGCGCCAATCTATCGGATGTATGCAATTCCCGCGATGGGCACGATTCCCCCACGTCCGGCGCTGATCCGGGACGAATTGGCGGGCGCGGCGATCGAGGTGGAGGTCTGGGAACTTGAGCCGGCGGCGTTCGGGGATTTTGTTTCAAAAATCCCGGGACCACTGGGAATCGGCAAGGTCTTGCTGGAATCCGGCGAGGAAGTTCCCGGCTTCATCGCGGAGCCACGGGCGATCGAAGGTGCTGAGGAAATCACGGGATTCGGCGGGTGGCGGGCTTGGCTGAATGCCTGACCCGCGCATTTCGGAAATTCAAGATTCGCCATCCGCGGGATGCTCTGGCAAAACCCGCGCGTGCCCGAAACCCGAATTGTCCAAGTTGCTGATGACGAAATGAAGGAAGCCGTGACCGAGGCTTGTGCCTTGCTGCGTGCCGGTGAGATCGTCGCCCTGCCCACCGAGACCGTTTATGGACTGGCGGCGGACGCGTTCAATTCCGAGGCGGTTGCGAAGGTTTTCGCGGCGAAGGAGCGGCCGTCGTTCGACCCGCTGATCGTCCACATCGCCTCGCGCGGGGATTTGAAAAATGTGGCGGTCGTACCCGACGGGATCGCGGAAGTCGTCAACAAGCTCACGGCTGCTTTCTGGCCAGGGCCACTTACCTTGATTTTACCAAAGCACCCGGATGTGCCGGACTTGGTGACCAGCGGACTTCCCACCGTGGCGGTCCGTCAGAGTGCTCATCCAGTTTTCCGGGCGGTTTGTAAGGAGCTGGGTCGCCCGGTCGCGGCACCGAGCGCGAATCGTTTCGGTCGGATTTCGCCGACATCTGCCTCCGCAGTGATGAAGGAACTCGGTGGCCGCGTTCCACTCATCGTCGACGCAGGGGCCTGTGCAGAGGGCGTGGAGAGTACGATCATTTCCATTGAACCCCGCGAAGGCAAAAAGCCGATTTTTCGCCTCCACCGCGCTGGACCTATCACGAAGGAGCAGCTCCAAGAATACGGCAGAGTGGAAAAAATCCGCGAAGTCCAGACCGCCGCACCACAAGCTCCTGGTCAACTCGCGAGCCATTATGCACCGCTTACGCCGTTGATTCTGCTAGAAAACCTATCGGATTTTGTTCCTGAAGAAGGGAAAAAATACGGGCTGCTTAGCTACACCGGTGATGACGACAGCCCCTACGTCACGCTCCACGATTGGGATGCCATCGAGTCCCTCAGTCCAGGAAGCGGTAAGCTCGCGGAGGCAGCGATCCGGCTTTT
>VFJU01000068.1 GCA_009885905.1 Verrucomicrobiota bacterium | reverse complement strand
CATTTCGTAATGTCGGCGGGGAGCCGTTTTTTGTTCGCCGCGCTGCCGGTTGTCGTATCGAAGATATCGATGGAAAGCACTACATCGATTACATTGGATCTTGGGGGCCTAACATTTTGGGACACGCGCCTGTCGCAATTACTAACACGATCCATGAGGTCGCGAAGAGTGGGATATCGTTCGGGATTCCTAACATGTTCGAGGTGGAGATGGCGCGGACAATTTGCGACTGGGTACCATCTGTGAAAAAAGTCCGGATGACATCCTCCGGCACCGAGGCGACCATGTCCGCCATTCGTTTGGCGCGCGGATTTACCAAGCGGGATTTCATCGTGAAGTTTAACGGTTGCTATCATGGGCATAGTGACTCGTTGTTAGTCGCAGCAGGTTCGGGAGCCTTGACGCACGGCGAGCCGGATTCGGCGGGTGTGCCTAAGGCGTTCGCGGAGAAAACCATCGTACTTGCCTACAACGACCCCGAGGCTCTTGAAGCGCTTTTTGCCGCTCGCGGGGATGAAATTGCAGCGATCATCGTCGAGTCCTACCCGGCCAACGCTGGACTGGTTTTTCCCAAGCCCGGTTACTTGGCATTACTATCTGCGATCACCAAAAAGCACGGTGCGTTGCTTATATTCGATGAGGTCATGACTGGTTTTCGCCTCGGGCGAGCGGGTGTACAAGGGATTGAAAATCTAACTCCAGATCTAAGTTGCTTCGGGAAAGTCATCGGCGGCGGCTTACCGGTCGGTGCCTTTGGTGGGCGGGCAGAAGTGATGGACTACCTTGCACCCATCGGCCCCGTCTATCAGGCCGGCACGCTCAGCGGAAATCCACTCGCTATGGCAGCCGGTCTGGCTCAACTCCGAGAGTTGCACAATCGGTCTGGCTTCGAGCGCTTGGATCAACTTGGCGCGCATTTTGAACACGGTCTGCGTCTGTTGCTGTCAGCAAAAGGAGTGCCTCACCGTTTCAACCGGGTTGGCTCGATGTTTTGTGTTTTCTTTGCGGATCGTGACATCGTCAATGTTGACGATGTGATGAAACAAGACCTGGAGTTTTTCAAAAAGTTCTTTTGGGGCTGTCTAGAACATGGTGTCTACCTCGCGCCCTCGCCATACGAGACCGGCTTTCTTTCGCTCGCCCACACCGAGGCAGATCTCGATGACACACTCACGGTGTTCGAGCAGGTCTTGGCGAAGATATGATTTTCTATGTCGACCATCGATGACAAAGGCGTTGTGTTCTAGCAAAAAAAGCCTGCCGAAATAAATCAGCAGGCTTAATTATTCGTTAGATTATGAGATCAGCCATTAATATTTAGAGCTGCATATTCACCATCTTTTCTGCGATAGACGATGGTGAGACAATCTCGCCGAGCACTTTTATAAAGAACGAACGGGCGATCCGAAAGTTCTAACTGCATGATTGCATCTTCTTTGAACATCGTCCGAATCGCGTAATTCTCTGGGTGGACGACGAATGGCAGTGGATCCACATCTGAATCCTCCGGATGATCTAATACATCCGCTTTGAAGAACCGCTCTTCAAGGTGTCGGATAGATTCGTTGCGATGCGGCCGGTGTCTCTTCAGCAACCGGGTCTTGTGCTTACGCATCCGGCGGGCAATTTTTTCAATCGTTTCGTCGAGCGCCACATACATATCTTTACCCTCGGTGTGGGCCTCGATGGTAATGTGGTTTGCGCAGAACAGAATGATTTCAGCGATGTGACGGTTTTTTTGGACGTCCAGAATGATCTTCGCTTCGATGATGCGCGGGTAGTCGAGGTGGAGGCTCTCGATTTTTTTAATTGCGTGTTCGCGGAGGGCATCGGTCACGTGTTCGTGACGGACAGTGACCGTGATGGGTAAATTAATATTTGCAGTTTGCATGGTTTGGATTGGTTAGTAATAGGGTGAATGAATAGAAATTTTTCAGATCTATTCCTCTATGACTATGCACCCAAAATTCCACCATTGCCATGAGCATCTTTAAAAATTTTGCGAAGCGTGATTTAGCTCGAATGAGGCCACCGCTAGGACCGGTTTGCACCGGCACGCTCTCGCTGTAATCCGTTCTATTTTGGGCGGGTTAGCTCCTCAAACGTCGCTTTGGAGTCTTCTGGGGAAGAAGACCGTTCGGGAGGGGCGGTGCCCACCGCGGCCAAGCGTTCTTTAAAGTCGTCCGTGGGGGCGGCTACAGCGCCACCGATCGTCAAGCTGAGCCAGTGAAATCCGTCTCGTGCGGGTCCGAATAGTGCCTTCAGTCGAGCATTTCCTGACGTTCCCATGACGGGTTCGGCAAGACCGATTTCGAGGTTACCAGACAATTTTTGATCTGGACTGACGCGGATTTCACCCCGTAGCGCTATCCGATTTTTATTCACGAAGTCGAAATTTCGCAGAATCAGGGTGCCATCTTCACGCTCGATCAAGCCGTTCGCGTTGGAATCAAAAAGCGGTTCCTTGAACCATGTATTATCCAGAGCTTGGGCGAGACCACCGAGAAAAGGGAATCCTCGGACTTCGATCCTTGAAGAGGGATTCACCTGAAAGGCGATTTTCAATGTGGGCGATGAATTTTCAGTGGTTTGAAATGACAAAAAGTTTGATTTGGGGATGTCCATTGTATCGATCCTCCCTGAGATCAAACGCCCAAACGAAGGACTCGTGATGCCTGACATTTGAAATGAATCAAGGCTAACAGATAAAGTAGATAGAATATCTGGCTGGTTCGGATAGACTGCGCCACGTAGCTCGAGTTGTCCGTACGAATCGGTTTCATGCTGAATTTGAATACTAACAACCTTGGTCTCGCCATCGACAAATTCGATCATCGCGCGATCCAGCCTGAGCTTCGGCCATTTAGGGATCGTGATGTCGCCCTTGTATAGGCTGAGTTGGGATTTGATGCCATCGATCTCCGTGTTCAGCGAAGCTTCCGTTTTGTAGACACTCAACAAAGGCGACTTTGGGTTTCCGAGAGTGATATTCAATTTGGGAGTACGGTAGCGATTGAAGAGAATGATTTGTTCTTCACTCGACTGGGTGAATGCCCGCATGGGTTGAATCGGTTGGGGAAATTGGAGCTCTAAACTGCCTGCCTCCACGATGAGCTCGTCACCCGACATGAGCTTGCCGAGGAAGCTCGATGGAAAAATTTCCGCCTTGAGTCCTCGTAGCGCCAAGTTATTCAGGATATTTCCAGTCGGCCATCTGAGGGTGAGTGTACTTGCATTTGCCGATTGTGGATTCATTCGGAACTGTTCCATCTCGACGGATGCGCCTGTGGTGAGTTCAATCTTACGAAGCAATTTTTCTCTGAAAAAACTGCTGTTGGCGTAGCTGATCGCGGCGATCACTACGACTATTGTTAGGAAAATGATGACGAGCGCGGCGGTGGCTCGTGCGATGCGAACACGACGCCGAGCTTTTTTCTGTTCTTGGGTCGGTTGATTTGATCGGCGTTTCTTTTTCTTCAGACGAATCGCGTGTGTCCCATCGGCCCGAATCACTTCTTCTCCGTCTTCGGGATTTTCTGAAGGAGCTCGCTTGAGGCGCTCCATCATCTCGTCGATCGAATAATTTTCGGGCTCGTTATCGGATGGCGGCATTT
>VFJU01000193.1 GCA_009885905.1 Verrucomicrobiota bacterium | reverse complement strand
TGATAATTTCATAAGGACTATCTTCCTTGTAGCCTAGATCACGACCGAGATAATCCATCATTGCAGTGGAAAATGCCCCGTAAGCAAGTGAATACGACGGGTCGTATGTAGGCATTTGTGCTGTAGGGTCCGTAGAGTCCCAAGCCACTCGTGCGTCGAATCTGCCTAACACTTTTCCTTCTTTTCTTAATAATTCTGCGCGAAAAAACATTGGATCTAATCGTAAATCATTTGCAATCCATACTGCTGCACCAATCCCAGAAAATTCTTCTAACTTGTTTGCAATCGTTATGCGGGTCGCTGAATCGAGACTGGTACCTTTTAGTAAAGCTGCGGCGTAGTCACCGAAGGCGAACTCGGTCGACTGCTTCACCAATGTGTCACGATCGCCTTGGATTTTTTTATGAAAATGTGCTACGCCGGTGAACGATGGAAGAAACACCTCGTATGATAGATCGTTGCCTTGTGCGGTTTGAAGTGTCGCGAAGTCGAGCAACGACGACAGTAGGATCACTCCATTGAGACTCATTCCGTAGCGTGATTGTAGATGGTGCGCGAGGCCCGCGGCACGGACTCCACCGTACGACTCTCCGAGAATAAACTTCGGCGAAGCCCACCGGTCGTGCTCGCCAATCCAGCGCCTGATGAAATCTCCCACCGATGCAATGTCCTCATCTAGGCCGTGAAAATCGCCAGGTTTTATATCTTTCTCCGCGCGGCTGTATCCCGTGGAAACTGGATCAATGAATACCAAATCACAAACGTCTAACACGCTCAGTGGGTTATCGGTGATACGAATAGGCGGGTAGGGGGCTTCGGTACCATCACCTGGTAGCTTGATGATCTTCGGCCCAAGAACTCCGATGTGTAACCAAACCGCCGATGAGCCTGGTCCACCGTTGAAAGCAAACATTATGGGACGTATTTGCCGGTCAGTCACATCCGTTCGCTCGTAACTAACTGAAAAAATCGAAGCGCGAGGTTTGCCCAAGTCATCTTTAATTTGCAATTTTCCCGTGGTGACTTTGTAGGGAATTTTTTTGCCAGCGATTGTGACTGATGATTCACGAACAATCGGTTCTGGAAGTTTGGTTGCTTCGGTATCTTTTTTTGAGATCTCTACAGATTTGGTGTCTTCTGTAGGCTTGGCGACCTCCTCAGCGTTGATAACAGAAAAAAACTGAGTACCTAAAATCAAAGAAAAAATAATGCAGCGCATCTCATGATGATAATGATGGATCGGGATTTGTCGATGGTCCTAAATTATATTCCACCCGTGCGGTGTTATATTTTTTTTGATTTCAGATCGGATTTTGCGGGAGTCTGATAGT
>VFJU01000387.1 GCA_009885905.1 Verrucomicrobiota bacterium | reverse complement strand
TGTTAGAGAAGAGGAAGAACTCCGATCATGGCACCCACTTTGAATTCTGGTGGGCGAGACACCCCCCTCTTACCCACCTCTGATCCGAGCACCAGTTGCTTCGACTGCCATTATCTCAAAAGCAATTTCCCTGGCGCTCAATGATTGTAGCCGGACTCGCCGTGGTCGGAGATGTCTAACCCTTGGTTTTCTTGCTGCTCGGAGACGCGTAAACCGATAACTTTATCGATGATTTTCAACAGCACATAACTCACGACGCCCGAGAGGACGATGGTATAAATGGCCGCAAGCAGTTGAATTTTCAATTGGGCGCCGATGGCAAAATCACCGAGCCCACCGCAAAAGGATTTCGTCCCGACGACGGCGACGAGAATAGTCCCGATAAAGCCCCCCACCCCGTGCACGCCGAACACGTCGAGTGAGTCATCGTATTTAAATTTCGCCTTCAGCTTGCTGCACGCGAGCCAACAAACCGACGCGGAAATCGAGCCGATAATGATCGCACCGATGGGTCCGACTTTTCCCGCAGCCGGGGTGATCGCGGCGAGACCCGCGATGCTGCCCGTGGCGATTCCAAGCACGCTGGGCTTGCCATTTTTAATCCACTCGATCGCCATCCAAACGACGGCAGCAGCGCAGGACGACAGGTGTGTAACCACTAAAGTCATGGCGGCATTGCCATTCGCAGCGAATTGGCTTCCAGCATTAAAACCGAACCAGCCGACCCAGAGCATCGCTGCACCGATGATGGTGAAGGGTAAATTGTGAGGAAGAAATGGTTGGTGACGAAACCCCGAGCGGGGCTTGACCATGATGCACGCGACAAGCGCCGCAACCCCCGCTGTGATATGGACGACGATGCCGCCGGCGAGATCGATAACGCCCGTGAGCCCCATGAAGGCACCGGCTTTGTGCCAGACTCCATAGCAGCACGGCAGATAGACTAACAGACTCCAAAAAATACTGAAAACCACCACCGCCGAAAATTTCATCCGCTCGGCGAAGGCGCCAATGAACAGACCGGGAGTGATGAGGAAAAACATCATTTGATAGGCGAAGTGCGAGAGCACGGGGATGGTCGGAGCATCGGA
>VFJU01000542.1 GCA_009885905.1 Verrucomicrobiota bacterium | reverse complement strand
GCTTTTCATCCGTCCAGTAGTCTTCAGCTTGATTAGAAATAAAGCGCTCGGTGTTACTAGGGTCGCAGTAGCGCAAATAATACCAACACGAGCCGGCCCATTGCGGCATGGTGTTAGTCTCGCGAGTTGATCCGTCTGGAAGATGGACCCACTCGGTTGCTTTGGTTAGAATAGGCTCGGGTGTTCCACTCGGTTTGTAGTCTTCAAGTGGTGGCGCGAGGAGAGGAAGCTCGCTTTCTGAAATGGCATGGTGGTGTCCGTCTTTCCAGATGATGGGGAAAGGCTCGCCCCAGTAACGTTGCCGAGAGAACAACCAGTCGCGGAGTTTATATTGGATGCGGCGCTTGCCAATTTTGTTAGATTCTAAATAGTCTATCATCGCGGCCTTCGCTTCTGCCGTCGTGAGACCGTTAAGGAATCCCGAATCGATGGCGTGGCCATAAGCTGTAAATGGCTCAAGGAGCGTGGGCGTCTCGCCCACGAGTTTTGAAAAGTCGAGACTTGTGGGCGAGACGCCCACACTCCTTGAGTGAAGAACATACTCGCCTTCTTTTAATTTTGCCCGCTCAGGATTCTTTGCGATGTAGTCACTTATGTTAGCCCTGTGGTCTGCATCTCTTACCATTCTGTCCCAATATTCTCGCTGCCAAAGCGTGTCTTCTAAGCCTAACACTTTGTTGATACTCTTTGCCGTGAAACTCTTCCAAGACTGAAGCACATCCTCCAATTTAATTCCCGGAGCCAAGTGGAACATCGCGTGAACGTGATTCGGCATCACGACGAAGGAGTCGATTAGATAACGATCGCCATCGAAATGGAGTAATGCGTCGCTGACGAGGTTAGCGATGGCAGGATTTTTCAGGACACACTCACCGCTACCGGCATCGAGCCAGCGGTCGATCGTTTGGGAAAATTTCTCGTGGTACTCGTTTTCGATTGTGTCGTTCCATGGTTCTGGGTTTTCGGCGAGCCAAGCGTTCCGTTCAGCAGTCCATTCGTTGAGCTTTTCGGCGGGGAGGCTGTCGGCAAGACGCCAAGTGACGAAGTAGAGTTTGGAGTCTTGTTGCCAATGTGGGAGGATGTGAGGTTGGTGTTTTTGGATCTCTTTTTCTGGGTTGAGATACGGCGAACTTGTGGGCGAGACGCCCACACTCCTTGAGACCACTTGCCGGATCGGCAAGGCGAAGCGTTTGGCGAATTCCCAGTCCCGCTCGTCGTGTGCGGGGACCGCCATGATCGCGCCGGTGCCGTAGCCCATCATCACGTAGTCGGCGATCCAAACGGGGATGCGCTCGTTGTTGACGGGATTGACGGCGAAGGCCCCGGTGAAAACGCCAGATTTATCCTTGTTGAGATCTCCCCGATCCATGTCGGACTTGGAAGAACAACCTTTCTGATAGAATTCGATCGCGGATTTTTGCTCGGCAGTGGTGATTTCCGGGACGAATGGATGCTCGGGCGCGAGCACCATGTAAGTTGCGCCGAATAGCGTGTCGGGTCGGGTGGTGAAGACCGTGATGGTTTTTTCTCCGATACGGAAATCCACCTCCGCGCCCTCACTGCGGCCGATCCAATTTTTTTGCAGCAGCTTGATGCCTTCTGGCCAATCGAGCGTGTCGAGCTCGTCGATCAAGCGTTGAGAGTACTTGGTGATGCGTAGCATCCACTGGCGCAGTGGGCGACGCTCGACGGTGTGACCCTTGGATTTCCACTCCTCGACCTCCTCGTTGGCGAGCACGGTGCCGAGGTCGGGCGACCACCAGACGGGGGTGTCCGCGACGAAAGCGAGGCGGACTTCGTCGATCTGGTCGCGCGTCCAGCCTTGCGCTTCGAGTTCGGTGACGGGTTTCGCCTTGTGGTCGATTTCACAAAAGTACGAGCCGTAGAGTTGGAGGAAAATCCACTGGGTCCAGCGCACGTATTCTGGGTCGGTGGTGGCGATTTCACGATCCCAGTCGTAGGCGAATCCAAGCGACTTGAGTTGGCGGCGGAAAGTCTCGATGTTGGCGGCGGTGGTGACCGCGGGATGCTGACCGGTCTTGATGGCGTATTGCTCAGCAGGCAGTCCGAATGAGTCATAACCCATTGGGTGTAATACATTGTAACCCGTCATCCGCTTGTATCGGCCGATGATGTCGGTGGCCGTGTAGCCCTCTGGGTGGCCGACGTGTAGGCCCGCGCCGCTCGGGTAGGGAAACATGTCGAGCACGTAGTATTTCGGTTTTGAGGGGTCGAAATCCGCATCGCCTGGACCGGGGGTACGGAAGGTCTTTTCGGAATCCCAGCGGGCTTGCCATTGGGGCTCGAATTCGCGGAATGGAAATGGTTTGCGGGTGTCGGACATGGTCGGGAAAGGGTTGGCAACGTGATCGATCCCCCGCCCGATGGAAAGAAAAACCCCGCTGCGACTTGACGCCGAGCGGGGTTGAGAACTGCGGGGATGAAAAATCAATCGAGATCTTTTTTCACCAGTGCACCATCGATGAACTTCAAGAACTCATCAGTGGAGGGGTATTTGGATGCGTAAAACCGGCTGAATTCTTTTCCCTCCGAGTTCAAAAGAACCACCGTTGGGAAGCCATCGATTTTATATTTCTCAGCAAATGGTTGATTTTTTTCTGCCTCGGCTTTGTCGCCTTTCGGGAAATCTAACTCGACGAGGATGTATTTCTTCGAGGCCTCATCGACGAATTCCTTCTTGGAGAAAACATTTTTGCGCATCGCGATGCACGGTGGGCACCAATCGGAACCAGTGAATTCGACGAGCACGGATTTTTTCTCGGCCTTGGCCTTAACGAGGGCTTTATCAAGATCGGTTGACCAGCCTTCTGGTGTCGCGGCAAAGGCGGAAGAGGTAAGGGCGGCGACGCCCATGGAAACTGTGGCGAGCCATGTGATTGCTTTCATTACTTATAAGAACGCCACAAAGTCCTTATTTGTTCAAAATTTTTTGCCAGAAATTTTAATTCGCGCTACCAACTGGGCATGTCGCCGCTGCCTCGTTTGATTTTAGCCACTCGCAACGCCCATAAAACCGAGGAAATTCGTGGAATGATCGGTGAGCGGTTTGAGGTTCTTGATGCCAGAGCTTTTGCGGATTTCCCCGAGGTTGAGGAGACCGGGACGAGTTTTCTGGAAAATGCGCGCTTGAAGGCCGAGGCCATCAGCCGGTGCATCGATGGATGGGTGCTATCCGACGATTCCGGGCTAGAAGTGGACGCTCTCGCCGGGGCGCCTGGCGTGTGGTCCTCAAGCTATGG
>VFJU01000293.1 GCA_009885905.1 Verrucomicrobiota bacterium | reverse complement strand
GTGCCAACGTCTTCAGCGGTTATCTAGACGACCCTGTCAAATCAGCGGAAGTCCTATCAGACGGTTGGTTCCGCACCGGCGACGTCGGTCGTGTCGATGACGCAGGATTCCTCTACATCGAAGGTCGTATCTCACGGTTTTCGAAAATCGCTGGCGAGATGGTTCCTCATGAGACGGTCGAGGCCGCGATCAATAAAGTGTTAGGACTTGATACGGAATCTGAGCGACGGATCGCCGTGGTCGGAGTTCCGGACGAACAAAAAGGCGAAGCTATCCTCCTGCTTTCAAGCGTCTCAGGTTCTTCACTCATTCAAGAATGCATCGACCTCCGCTACAAACTGATGGACGAGGGTCTCTCATCTCTCTGGTGCCCCAAACGAATCATTGCCGTAAACGAAATTCCAGTACTTGCTTCTGGCAAACTTGATATAAAGTCCTGCGAAGCTCTGGCAAAAAAGAACGAATGATACTTCCGCGTTCATCAAAAATTTTCGACCTACATCAACATGCAAAACCGCATTGACACGACTTTTTCTCGTCTTCGAGAAAATCATCAGAAAGCCTTCGTCGCTTACGTCGCCGCAGGTGACCCTAGCTTTGCTAGTTCGTTAGAAATCATCAAAACCCTCGCCGATGCCGGGGCTGACATTATCGAGTTAGGTCTGCCGTTTTCCGACCCACTTGCCGACGGGATCGTCAATCAAATGGCTGCCGAGCGCGCACTCAAGGCGGGCATGACAACCGCGCGCTCGATCGATCTGATCCGAAGCTTTCGTGAGACCCACCAGACTCCCATCGTGCTTTTCACGTATCTCAATCCCGTTTTCACCTACGGGTTCGAAAAATTCCACCACGATGCCGCTGCCGCTGGAGCCGATGGAATTCTGCTGTTAGACCTTCCGCCCGATGAAGCCGCCCTCAACAAAGATTTGGCCGTGGGCGCTGGGTTAAAACACATCCGCCTCATCGCACCGACCACTCCACCGGAACGCGTGAAAATTCTTGCGCAGTCGTCTGAAGGCTTCATCTATCTTCTATCAAGAACTGGAGTTACCGGTTCCCACGGTGCACCCTCCGCCAACATCGCCGCCCAAGTCGCTGCCATCCGCGAGCACACCACCACCCCGATCTGCGTCGGCTTCGGCATCACCACAGCGGAGCAAGCGGCAGACATCGCCAAAACCGCGGATGGAGTGATCGTCGGTTCCGCCATCGTCAAACAAGTCGAACTCCACCCGCAAAACGCTGCCCAAGTCGTTCGCGATTTCACAGCACCACTCATTGCCGCCGCAAAGTCTTAATTTCACTCATTCCCTTTCATCATCATGCTTCTCCAATTTTTCAAAATGAACGGCGCTGGCAACGACTTCATCATCGTTGATAACCGGGACCTCTCGCTCTCCAAGGAACTAGACACCGATACCATCGCCGCGCTCTGCGACCGTCACCGAGGGATCGGTGCCGATGGCCTACTAGCCGTAGAACCCGCACAAAAAGGCGCGGATTTCCGCTTCCGCTACTATAATGCTGACGGTGGCGAAGCGGAAATGTGCGGCAACGGCGCGCGCTGCTTCGGTCGCTTCACCGCACACCTTGGTGAAATCATCCTCAAGAAAGTCACCTTCGAAACTATCGCCGACACCCTCACTGCCGAGATGATCGGCGAGGATGTTAGAATCGCGATGTCCGAGCCCAAAGATCTCAAACTCAACACCAGCGCAAAAACACCCGACTTTGACGCGGCACTGCACTTCATCAACACAGGCGTTCCCCACGTGGTGACTTTCGTCGCCAATGCCGACGCGCTCGATGAGTTCGATGTTTTCACCCACGGCGGAGCGATCCGAAATCACCAAGCGTTTGCCCCCGCGGGCACCAACGTGAACTTCGCCACCGTGATCTCGTCAGGCCATATTTCTATCAGAACCTTCGAGCGCGGCGTGGAAGATGAAACACTCGCTTGCGGCACGGGAATGGTTGCCTGCGCTCTCATCCATCATCTCCTAACTGGCGCCACCAGCCCGATCAAGGTGGACGTCGAGGGCGGTGATACACTGGAAATCGGCTTCGAAAAAAATAGCGAACAGGAATTTAAAAACGTCACTCTCACTGGCCCTGCGGACTTTGTATTCGAAGGAGAGATTGACATCTAAACGTCAATCCTACCCCCGCTTGACGAAAATTTGCACTCAACCTGAGGATACGGCTTGGATGTAGTTCCAAGTTTGGTCATCTTTCCGCTGTCATGTCATTTTCTGGTATTTACACCGCCCTGATCACTCCTTTTCGCGATGGCGAGATCGACGAGCCCGCATTTAAGTCCATCATCGAGCGGCAAATCGCGGCGGGTGTTGACGGCATCGTGCCGGTTGGCACCACCGGCGAGTCGCCCACGCTAGACACCGATGAACACCTCGAGGTGATCCGTCTCGCGGTGGAATTCGTCGCGGGTCGCTGTGAAGTGGTCGCAGGCACCGGGGCGAATGCCACCTCCGAGGCCATCGAACTTACCGAGGCCGCTGAAGCCCTCGGCGCCACTGGCTCGCTGCAAGTTTGCCCGTACTACAACAAGCCGTCTCAAGAAGGCATCTATCTCCATTACAAGGCCATCGCCGAGTGTTCTAACTTACCGCTGATGCTTTACAGTGTGCCTGGTAGATCGGTCATTGAAATCGCACCAGAAACGGTCGCACGCCTTGCCGCCGATTGCCCGACCATCACCGCCATCAAAGAAGCAGGCGGCTCTGTGGACCGTGTCAACCAACTCGTGCAGGCATTACCAGCAGGATTCTCGATCCTCTGCGGCGACGATCCACTCACCTTGCCATTTGTCTCCTGCGGTGCCACAGGCTTGGTTTCTGTCGCGTCTAACTTGATTCCAGAAATCATCGTGAAACTCGTCAAAGCTTGCCTCAGTGGAAATTTCCCTGAAGCGCTCGCTCTGCAAAAACAATACTATCCACTGATGCGTGGGCTGATGTCGCTCGACGTAAACCCCGTCCCCATCAAGACTGCCGTCGCCCTGCAAGGACACTGCCTGCCAGACCTTCGGCTTCCACTGGCACCCCTTAGCAGCGAAAATACCGATAAGCTTACGGCTCTGCTCAAGGCTTATCAACTTCTCTGATTGATTTTTTATTTTGTGAAATTTAATCGCTAATCTAATTTCTCCCATGCCATACCCAAAACTATTCAATCCCGGTCCGGTCGATGTTTCTAACGAAACCTTCGCCGCCATGTCACAAACCATGATCGGCCATCGCGGCAAAGACTTCGAGGATCTCTACGCCTCAACTCAGCCTGGCTTGCAAGAAATCTTCGGCACCGCGCGCCCAGTATTTATTTCCACGTCTTCGGCGTGGGGCGTGATGGAGGGCGCACTGCGCAATCTTGTTCGTCAAAAAGTTCTCTGCCTCTGCTGCGGTGCATTCTCTGATAAATGGATCGACGTCGCAAAAAAATGTGGCTTTGAGGCCGAAGCGATCCAAGTCGAATGGGGCGACGCGATCGACCCGGAGGTGGTCCGCGCCAAACTGGCGGAAGGCGGATTTGACACCGTCACATTCATCCATTCAGAAACGTCTACCGGAGTGCTCAACGACCTCGTCGGCATTTGCCAAGTGGTGAAGTCATTTCCCGACACCATGCTAATTGTAGACACTGTTTCCTCACTCTCGACGGTCCCCGTCAACATGGACGCGAACCACATCGACGTCATGCTTGCCGGTGTGCAAAAGGCGCTTGCGCTGCCGCCAGGGATGGCCCTTTTCGCAGTTTCTGAAGCGGGAATGGAACGCGCTAAAACCATCAAAAACCGCGGCTATTATTTTGACTTCATCGAATTCGCGAAAAATGCTGCGGTCAACAATACGCCGTGTACGCCACCGATTTCGATCATCTTCGGACTGCAACACATCCTCCGCGAAATCGCCAAAGAAGGCTTCGTCGCACGCCAAGCACGCCATGCCAAGACCAACGCGATGATCGCAGCTTGGGGCGCAAAACACGGCTTCGAACTCTTTGCTCCCGAGGGTAGACGTTCGTTCGCTCTCACTTGTTTCAAGACGCCCGAAGGATTCGATCTCTCCGGCTTCATCAAGAACCTGAAATCCAAACACAACTTCCTAATCAACGGTGGTTATGGAAAAATTAAAGGTACCACTTTCCGCATTTCTAACATGGGCAACGAAACCGAGGCCACCATGCAAGAACTCATCGATGCAATGGATGACGTGCTCGGTTGACTCGTATCGGACTCGCGCTGAAATTCACTTTACAGGCTGATGTATGTAGGTTTCCGAACGGCGGTCATTCGACGGCTTGGCGTCTCTAACACCATCAGTAAGCTTCACTTTTGAGTCAAAGCGCATCTTTTCCGCGGTCGACCGCGTGATCGGCACGCGGATGGTTCTCACTGCGTTGACCGCAAGCGAGGTGATGTTGGTGTTGACCACCCCAGCAGGCGTGGAAATCTGGATGGCGGTGTTGATCAGTGGCTCGGTGCCACGGTTCTGCACGAGCACCTCGACTTGGCCGTATGGATTTCCCTGACTGGGAGGAATAATGCGTTGCGAAGCCACCGCTGCGTCATAGATACCAGGCGTGGCGCGGTTTAGCACTCGCCCCATGTCCGGCATGCCACCACCCAGCGCCTCGTCGCCACCCGCCTCGCCTCCGTCATTCAAATAAGCGAAAACCAAGTTCATCGCTTGCACGTTGGTGAGATTCTTCGATCCGGGTTGGCTCATCACTGCAGCGATCGCACCTACGACGATCGGGCTGCTGAAAGAAGTCCCACTCACACTGACCGCTTCGTTTCCTGTCCATGCAGCGTTGATTGCGTATCCAGGAGCTGAAACCGCAACTTGGCGACCCGTGTTAGAAAAGTCTAAATGGTTCCCTAATGCATCCACCGCACCCACCGCGATCACACCCTTGTTCGCCGCTGGGTAGGATACGCTGTCGATTCCGTTATTTCCTGATGCCGCGACAATGATCGAACCCGCGGCTCGTGCGTACTCGATGGCATTTCTCACCACGCCACTGTCACCAGGGCTGCCTAAGGATATGTTAATCAATCGAGCACCGGCATCAACCGC
>VFJU01000077.1 GCA_009885905.1 Verrucomicrobiota bacterium | reverse complement strand
TAACACCTATGGGATTATGTTAGGTGGTGAAACCGATCCAAAAACCGGTGAAAACGAAGATTCATGGCTTCTTTCTCGCTGGCATTTTGATTTGCGCGCCCAGCGGGGATTCGGTTCCGGCGTGGATTTTGTTGATACGAGAGTCGAAAATATCAACGAGGTTACGGGACTAAGTTTGTATTATCTGCACGACCTTGCGCCAGAGACCAGTACCACTGGTGTGCCACGTGGTACCATTGATGCAGATCGATATCAGGTCGAACTGAAGCATCGTTTGGATTTGGATTTTGAAAAGGAAGCAGAGTGGTCGCTCGACTCAAATTTCACACTTTTAAGTGACCAATACTATCTCGAAGATTTCAACCTAGGGGTCTATCGGACTGACCCATCGCCAGACAACACGCTTGGGCTTTATCGCAGAGATGATGATTCGTTACTTTCAATTTATGGTAGGTTTCGAATTAATGATTTCTATCGAACCGACACTCGATCGCCAGAAGTCTTTTTTGATCAAGTGCGTGCGCCGTTGCTTGACTCACCGGTGCTCCATGAGGGAAATATTTCATTCGGTCTTATCGGAGAAAAAGCCGCCGACTTTGCCGATGGCACGTTTATCAATCCCTTGATGGATCTAACAGCTGGAGACCCGACTGCTCAAAGTGTGCTCAACCAACTCAATGGTTACCAACGCCAGTTGGCGGAGGAACTTATAGCGCTTCCACTGAATGATCCGAGACGAGAAGCGATTCGTACACAGTTTTTGGATTCGAGTTACGCGCGATTGAATGTGTATCAAGAGTTATCCATGCCAATGACATTTGGAGAGGCCTTGTATGTCACACCGATTGCGGGATTGGGATACACTCGGTATGACGCTGCAAACTGGACGATTGCAAATACCGACCGAACTTACCTGCACGCAGGAACAGAGATTTCTACCAAGTTTTCCAAAGAGGTTAATAACCAACGGAATTCTAGTTGGGGGCTTGATGGGTTGAAGCACATTTTGCAACCTTATGCGTCATGGTCGCTTGTTTCGACTGACAGCTTTAGTGTCGAGGATCCGCAGGTAGACCGCCTCACTCCCACAACGCGCCCGCGCCCGCTTGATCCGGTGCGATTTAACGCGGTGGATCAACTTGAAACATGGAATGTTGTGCGTTTTGGAACTCGCAATCGCTTTCTAACCAAGCGTGACAACCAAGCATTTGAGTGGCTGTACTTTGAGACTTATATGGATGCATTCATCCAGGATCCAGAGGGTCGCCGAGACTACTCGAATCTTTATAACGAAGCCCGTTGGCAACCGCTTCCATGGGTTTCGGCAGGTCTTGAAACTCAGTTTCCTATCAACAATAACCCGGAAGGTTTTAGCCAATTCAACTCGACCTTGAGATTTATGCCAACGCAAAGCATCGAGTTTTCCTTTGCGTATCTAATTTTAAATGGTCACCCTAACATTAATGATTCGAATCAACTCACTTTGCAATCTTACCTGCGCTTGACCGACAATTGGGGCCTTGGTGCGATTGGCGTTGTGGAATTAGACGATGGCACATTGCAGCAACAGCAATTTACCTTGCATCGTGACCTAGGGAATTGGGTGGCTGGCGTAGGTGTCACCGTATTGGATAACCGATTGCAAAAAGAATACGGTATGGTTTTCAATTTGACCTTAAAAGATTTTCCCTCTGCCGCCTTGCCTTTCACCATTACTGGCCAACAATAATTTAACGATGACGATTACACCCGAAAAACTTATTGCCTCATTGAGTTGGCGATATGCCACGAAACAATTTGATTCCACGCGAAAAATCCCCGCAGCGATGTGGGATGTTATTGAGGAGTCTCTAGTTCTAACACCTTCATCTTTTGGACTCCAACCGTGGAAATTTCTCGTGATTGAAGATCCCGGTATTCGCTCGAATCTATGTGCTGAATCGTGGAAACAACCGCAGGTAACCGAGGCGTCTCACTACATCGTTCTCGCTGCTAGGACAGATCTTAACGCGGATGATATCGACGCGTGGATGTCACGGATGGGTGAGATCCAAGGTGGTTCGCCTGAGACACGGGCACCTCTCAAGGGAATGATCGAGGGGTTTGCGCAAGCGATGAGTCACGAAGCGAGGCATGGCTGGAATATCCGCCAAACATACATTGCACTGGGCCAATTGATGGCTTGCGCCGCCGTACTTGGAATTGATGCGTGTCCGATGGAGGGAATCAGTGCGGCAGATTACGATAAGATTCTCGGCCTCGAAGGGTCTGGGTACGCAACCGTGGTGGGTTGTGCGTTAGGTTACCGAGCAGCGGATGATAAATATGCGGCGATTCCGAAGGCCCGTTTTGAGCGGGCCCGGATGATCAAACACGTCTAATTTCCATTTTGAGCCGGTGGATCAATTCCAAGTATTTTCCATACATCTTGAATCAACCGCACCGCGATTTTACCAGAGATTTCGTGGTCTTTTTCGATTCCCTTGACCCCAACATTGATGGCTGGCACCTCAATCCCATTCGGTGAACTTGCTTTGCCAACGTTGACAAATAAGCGTGAGGCAATGACGTCTGCAGCTTGCTCATCGGTCTTCAGCCCAAGGGCTTGTGGCAAGCTTAGGTCTTTACTAACTTTCAGGAGAACCTCCGGGTTGGAGAGACCTGATTGCAGGGCCTTGGCGATTTCATTCTGTTTCTCCAGCGGGAGCTCGGGGTTGATTCGCAGAGGAACCCAAACAGGATGAGCCCGATTTTGTTTATGGTTTTTGTAGGCGAATCCGCCGCCAACGATCAACAATGTGATCACTACGAAACTGAATAGGATCCAACGTTGCATCAGCGGCATTTATAAGTCATTTCTCTCGTCATCCAAGCCATATTTTCATGGAGTATCCACCCACTCACGCCGTCGTCGAAACTCTCTCAAACGGGCTCACGCTAATCCTTGACCCAGACAACACCGCTCCGGTGGTTAGTGCACAAATCTGGGTAGCTACCGGCAGTATTCATGAGGACGCCTACCTTGGCACGGGAATTTCGCATTTTCTAGAGCACATGGTTTTTAAGGGAACCCGCGACTTTGACGCTGAGACCTTGGCTAGCACGGTGCAAGCGGCAGGAGGACATTGGAATGCTTACACCAGTTTCGACCGGACGGTTTATTACATTGATGGCCCCTCGGAATCATTACCAGTTTTCATCAAAACCCTAACCGGACTTGTTTTTTTTCCCACGCTGCCCGAGGCGGAATTTGAGAAAGAAAAAGATGTGATTCGCCGAGAAATCGACATGGGATTGGACGATCCAGACAACGCTGCATCGCAATTATTGTTTTCGACGGTTTTCACGCTCGATCCCCGTCGCCACCCTGTGATCGGACATCGCCACCTGTTCGACGGATTGTGCTATGAGAATTTGATCGAATATCACCGCAGTCGCTACACGACTAATCGTTGTTATGTTGTGATTTCCGGCGATTTTAATCCAGATACAGCGCGAAAGTTGGTCAAAGACCTCACCGTGGATTGCCTAACAGGTGGAGGTCGCGAGCCTTTGGTGGTGGTTGATCCACCTCAACTGGGACCTCGCCGTGCCCGTGAAACTTTCGCGGTTCCGACCAGTCGCGTCACCGTCGCATGGAAAACTCCGCCGCTCGATCATCCGGACGCGCCAGCGTTTGATTTACTCGCAGGGATTCTCGGGCGTGGCCGCGCGTCGCGTCTGCACGTGGCATTGCGTGATGAGCAAGAATTAGCGTTGGAAATTTCTGCATTCTCGTGGACTAGTCCCGCTCGTGATGGATTGCTAGCCGCGAGCGCAGAAGCGGAACCGGCAAAACGCGATGCATTGATCGACGCAATTTTGTGTGAGATCGCTGCCGTTGGCGGTAGTCAGCTTGATGATGATCTTGCGAAGGCAAAACGCCAAATTGCTACGAGTCAATTTAGTAGTCTAACTACTGCATCTGGTCGCGCCTCGGATTTGGCTTCTAACTGGCATGAAGCAAGAGATCTCGATTTCACTTGCCGTTATCTAGCAGCGATTAACGCTGTGACACCAGTAGATATCAGGAGAGCTGCTGCCACACTGACTGATGAACGCCTCACCATCACGATCATTGATCCTCTTGATGCCGTAGCGCCTGCCCAGCTCGCAAAAAAATCTCATGTTCGTGAAGAAATTCAAGTCCACAAACTTACTAACGGGATTTCTATCGCATTTATTCCTGATCATCGAGTGCCATTGGTTCGTTTTCAAGCGGCCATTCGCGGTGGCCTATCATCAGAAACTCCGGAAACGAATGGATTGAATCAACTTCTAGCTTCGACGCTATCAAAAGGCACGTTGACTCGGAGTTCACATGAAGTTGCCACCAGCTTGGAATCTCTAGGTGCCTCAATCGGCGCAGCTTCTGGGAATAATGCGGTTCTTGTCCAAGCGAGTGGCCTTGCGCCAGATTTTGCAACCATCGCAGATATTTTTTCAGAAGTCATTATATCTCCGATGCTTCCAAATGATGCGATCGGTCGAGAGAAAGCCAGTCAACTCGCGGCACTCGAAGAAGCTGCGCAAGACCCCTTGCATTGCGCATTCCGCTTGTTGCGCAACGCCGTCTTCAGCGGGTATGGCTATGGGCTTGATGCGCTTGGTACGGTGGAAAGCCTTGCCGCGCTCGACCGCCTGGAACTCAGTGCCCACCACTCTCGTCATTTTAATGGAGCCAATCTATCGATTGCTATCGCAGGAGATTTTGATCCGGCATCCGCACTGAAAATTCTAACGGACAAGTTTAAAGCTCTACCGCACGGTGTGCCTTGGAAATCTCCAGCCAGTGAGTTGGTAAATGGATTTGAACTCACACATTATTTACCAAAAAAACAAGCGGTGGTCACCATCGGTTTTCATGGAACCACTGTTAGTGGTGTAGACCGTCATACGTTGGCGATGATCCAGGAGTATGCCTCAGATATGGCCGGTCCTTTATTCTCTCGTATTCGTGAAGAACTTGGATTGGCTTATCAGGTGGGAGCCACACAGTTTCTTGGCTATGATGCTGGGCTATTCACTTTTTATGTGGCGACATCTCCAGAGCAAGTCGAGCTTGCTCGTAATGAGCTGTTAGTAGAGATTGAAAAAATCGCTCAAAATGGAATTCCTGAAGAGGCATTTGATCGTGTGCGCTCCACGGTGCTAAGTGGTATTGCGATTCAGCAGCAGTCGCCAGCGTCGACCGCGCGTCAGGTGGCATTGGATTTGCTCTTCGGGCACCCAGCGGATGAGTTACGCCGTCTTCCAGACATTTACAAGGGACTGACTTATGAAGTTGTTAGAGAAACAGCTGCACGGTTTTTCTCCTCAGTTCCAACGGTCGTCACTGTTCTGCCCGAAATCGAATGAGGCACGCGGAAAGAGCGATTTGAATGATTGATGGCGTGTTGTGACTTGGCGCGGGATGAATTTGTGTCAGCTTGAACTGGTGGAAAATGATATTTCAATGTTCGCTTGTAAGGGATTGGGGTTTAGTCAATTCGGCAAGCCACGCGATGTGCTTGAGTTCAAGGCGGACGCGCAGATTTTACAGGCACTCGGGCCTGAAGAGGTCCTGGTGCGTATTCTGGCGGCACCAATGAATCCTGCAGATCTCAATTTCATCGAGGGAACTTATGGGGTGAAACCATCCCTTCCTGCGACTCCTGGCATCGAAGGCTTTGGGGTTGTCGAGGTAAGCAATTCTGTCGATTTTAAAGCTAAGGATCGCGTCATCTTCCTGCGACGAGCAGCGACATGGGCTTCATATGTCATCGTTTCCGCGGATGCGCTCTATCAGTTGCCGGTAGGTATTGACCCGTTGCAAGCTGCGATGCTGAAAGTGAACCCTGCGACCGCTTGGCAACTGCTTCATGGATTCGGCGCGTTGGAGAGGGGAGACTGGATTGTTCAGAACGCTGGAAATTCTGCAGTCGGTCGTTGCGTGATTCAGATTGCTCGTGATCTCGGAATTCGCACGATATCCTTCGTGCGTCGGTCCGAAGTGATAGATGATCTTCGCGAGCTTGGTGCAGACCAAATTTTTAATGATGATGATTCAGGTTTTGCCGCCGCCATTGACGTTCTCGGCGGAGCGAATGCGGCGCTCGCGTTCAACGCCGTGGGTGGCGAGAGTGCGCTTCGTTTAATGAAGCTATTGCGCGAAAGCGGTACGCATATCACCTATGGTGCGATGAGTCGCAAACCGTTGACGATTTCTAACGGACTAATGATTTTTCGTGATCTCCAATTGCGCGGCTTGTGGGTGAGTCGCTGGCTCGAGAGCGCGCCACATGACGAGGTGATTAAAGTATACGATAATCTAGTGTCACACGTGATTACCGGAAAACTCGTGCAGCCTGTCGACTCTACACATTTGTTAGAGAACTACCATCATGCGTTCGATAGGCTAGAGGCTCCAGACCGAGCCGGAAAAGTGCTTTTCGTGCCGTGATGAGATATCAAAAATAGGATTTCAATCGAGTGGGATTGCTTGCATCAAAGCAAATAGGATTTGCGTCTTTTCCGTACGCCTCCGCTCTTGCGCGTTGGCTCTGGGGCAGTTAATGATCCGCACACATGGCCACGATCAATTCCAACTTCCTCAAGCTCAAAGCCGGTTACTTGTTTCCTGAAATCGCTCGTCGGGTCCGAGTTTACACCGAGCAAAACCCCGATATGGCCTCCCGTATCATTCGTTGCGGTATCGGTGACGTGACCGAACCTTTGCCTGATGCTGTGGTTAAGGCGATGCACGAAGGGATCGATGAAATGGCCAACCGTGACTCGTTCAAAGGCTATGGGCCTGAGCAAGGATACGAATTTCTTCGCCAAGCAATTGTGGATCATCAGTTTGCCAATCTCGGAATTTCTGCAGACGAGGTTTTTATCTCAGACGGCTCGAAGTGCGACACCGGTAACATTCTCGATATCTTCGGCAAGGGTAATGTCATCGCCATCACGGATCCGGTTTATCCAGTTTATGTCGACACCAACGTAATGGCGGGAAATACGGGTGATGCGGATGAAAAAGGAACCTACGCAGGCCTACTCTATCTTCCTTGTAACGCCGAAAATCAATTTGTTGCCGACGTGCCTATCGAGAAAGCCGATCTCATTTACCTTTGTTTTCCTAACAACCCGACCGGCGCAGTCGCGACGCGAGT
>VFJU01000245.1 GCA_009885905.1 Verrucomicrobiota bacterium | reverse complement strand
TCGGCGACCGGCATCGCACAGAGCGAATTTTTCGTCGAGGATCCTCGGGAAAAAGGCGGTCGAAAAGATCCTGAGTTTTTCCAGAAAATTCTCGATGACTCGTTTCTCAACGACCTCGCTTGGGAAATGAATGTCGAGTCCTCGCGACTCTGTCGTAAATGGGCGGACGACGTCGGTAGTGATACCGGACGCAAGCGATACGTCGCCGGTGCGATTGGTCCGCTCACGGTTTCTCTAACAAATTCTCCGGACGCTAACGACTCGGGGTTTCGCGTGGTGACCTTCGACCAAGTGCTTGCGGCCTACAAACACCAAGTGCGCGGATTGATTGCGGGCGGGTGTGACATTCTAATGATCGAAACAATTTTCGATTCTCTCAACGCAAAAGCTGCTGCGGTTGCCGTCGAGGAAGTCTACTCGGAAGATCGTGTGCGATTACCATTGATCATTTCCGCGGCGGTCGGTCTGGGTGGGGAGACGATGATTTCTGCTCAAAAAGTCGAAGCGCTGTGGAATGCTTTTGCGCACACCAAGCCGCTCGCGATCGGGCTAAATTGCTCGCTTGGACCGGATCTGATGCGTCCGCATCTTGAAGAACTATCATCGTGCGCAGCGACCTGTGTTTCTTGTTACCCAAATGCGGGCTTGCCGAACCCTCTGGCGCCGACCGGATTCGATCTCGAACCTCAACACATGCATGATTACATGGCGGAGTTTGCGAAAGCAGGTCTTCTAAATCTAGCAGGTGGTTGCTGTGGTAACACCCCTGAGCATGTCGCCGCGATCGCGAAAGCGGTGGCCAACCACGCACCTCGTCATGTACCGGTCGTGAGGTAACGCAAAACGCGAAAAAATAGTGACCATGAAAACGAAAGATAAACTGAATTTACGAACGGGTGGTAAGATTGATGCCTCGTATTACAGGGATATTTGCCAAGAGGAATTTCACTCCGGGTCAAAACGTTTCGTCATTAATATGAAGGCTGCCGCCTCAATCGTTTCAATTCGTCTCGCTCTCTCCAAATGAAAACCGTTCCTCACGCTCTTCGCCTTTCTGGCACCGAAGCCTACAATCACACTGCCGACAAGCGCTTCCTGATGATCGGTGAGCGTGCGAATGTTGCGGGTTCACCGCAGTTCGCAAAGCTCGTCCGTGCCGGCGATCTGGAAGCCGCGGTGGAGGTAGCACGCCAGCAGGTCAGCAATGGCGCCAACGTGATCGATATCTGTTTTGACGACGGACTCATCGATGGCAAGGCAATGATGAGTCGTTTTTTGCAACTGCTCCAAGGCGAACCAGATGTCGCGAAGGTGCCGATCATGGTGGATTCTTCAAAGTGGGAAATCCTCGAAGAAGGCCTGAAATACCTTCAGGGCAAGGGGATTGTGAATTCAATTTCCCTCAAAGAAGGGGAGGAAAATTTCAAGCGGCAGGCGCAGCACATCATGCGATATGGCGCGGCGGTGGTGGTCATGGCGTTCGATGAAAACGGCCAAGCTGCTACCTATGAGGAGAAGATTCGCATCTGCGAGCGGGCCTACCGGATATTGGTCGACGAGGTCGGCTTCAACCAAGACGACATTATCTTCGACCCTAACATTCTAACGGTTGCCACTGGAATCGAAGAGCACAACAACTATGCTCTTGATTTCATCAACGCGACCCGCTGGATCAAACAGAACCTTCCCGGAGCGATGGTATCCGGGGGTGTTTCTAACATTTCATTTTCATTTCGTGGAAACAACAAGGTTCGCGAAGCCATGCATTCCGCTTTTCTCTATCATGCTGGTATAGCAGGAATGGACATGGGAATCGTCAATGCGGGGATGCTCGAAGTTTATGACGAGATACCCAAAGACCTTCTCGAGTGCGTTGAAGACGTGCTTTTGAATCGTCGTGCCGACTCTACCGAGCGACTACTCGAACTGGCGGAGAGCTACAAGAACGTCGGCGGAAAGAAGATCGAAGAAGATCTATCATGGCGGAATGAACCCGTGGAACGTCGGCTTGAACATGCGTTGTTGCGTGGGATTGACAAGTACATCGACGAAGACACTGAGGAGGCCCGCATCAAATATGTTCGTCCGCTAAAAGTGATCGAGGGACCACTGATGGATGGCATGGGTGTGGTGGGAGATCTCTTCGGCGCAGGGAAAATGTTTCTACCGCAAGTGGTGAAATCCGCTCGAGTGATGAAGAAAGCGGTCGCTTGGTTGTTTCCATACATGGAGGCGGATAAAGCGGAATTCCTTGCTGGCGACATCGCCGAGCTAATGTTAGAAAACTCGGATCTTACCCATGATGAAGCACTCAAACTTGCCGAACGTGGTCGCTCGGCTGGGCGGTTCTTGATCGCAACGGTCAAGGGCGATGTGCACGACATCGGAAAAAACATCGTGGGTGTGGTGCTTTCTTGCAATGGCTTTGAGGTCACCGATATGGGTGTGATGGTGTCGTGCGATAAAATTCTCGCGAAGGCCGTTGAACTCGGGGCTGATATCATCGGGCTATCAGGATTGATCACCCCTTCTTTGGACGAGATGGTACATGTGGCCAAGGAAATGGAGCGGCTTGGATTCAAGGTTCCACTGCTCATCGGTGGAGCCACCACCTCCGCGGCCCATACAGCGATCAAGATTGCACACCATTACTCAGGACCCGTCGTACACGTGCTCGATGCCTCTCGTTCGGTTCCGGTTACCACTTCGTTGCTCTCGAAAGAGCAACGCGATGCATTCGCGATTGAGAATCGTGAAAAGCAGCAGAAGCTCCGCGAAAATTTCCTCGGTGGTCCGAAAAAACAGACTCTAACCCTCGCGGAAGCGCGTGCTGCGGGTCCTAAGATCGATTGGAAAAATTACACGCCGCCCGTACCGACTTTCACTGGCACCCGATCGATCAAGAGTCCGTCATTGCGTGAGCTTGCCAAGTTTATTGACTGGACGCCTTTTTTCCATGCATGGGAATTACGCGGCGTGTGGGATCGGGAGACTCTCACTCTGAAAACCAAGAATGCCGAAGGCGCTGTGGAAGCAGGAAAACTCTATCAGGATGCGATTACCTGGGTGGACCGTATCGTCGCGGAAGATCGATGCTATGCCGAGGGAGTTTATGGATTTTTTCCTGCCAACGGTGATGGAGACGACATCATCGTCTGGACCGATGAATCCCGTACTGTCGAGCGGATGCGTTTTCACAGCCTTCGACAACAGTTGAAGAAAGACTCAGGCAAACCGAATGTTGCTCTAGCAGATTGGGTGAAAGGAGGTGTGGCGCCAGACTACATCGGTGGATTCGTAGTAGGGATTCACGGGGCGCATGAATTTGCTGAGGAGTTAGATAAGCAGATTGATCCATATGGTTCGATCATGGTCAAAGCGATCGCCGACCGCTTTGCGGAGGCATTTGCAGAATTTCTCCATCACAAAGCCCGCGTCGAATGGGGTTACGAGAAAGAGGATGAATTGACGCACGATCAACTCATTCATGAAAATTATCAGGGGATTCGTCCAGCTCCTGGATACCCCGCACAGCCAGACCACACCGAGAAGCCCCCGCTTTTTGAGTTGTTAGGTGCGTCTGCTGAGACTGGAGTGACCTTGACTGAAAGCTGCGCGATGCATCCTGGTGCTGCGGTGTGCGGGTTGTATTTTTCTCATCCGGAGAGTCATTATTTCGCCTTAAGCGAGCTGCAGAAAGACCAGATTGAAGACTATGCCCGCCGGAAAGGCATCAGTTTGCAAGAAGCGGAGAAGTGGTTAGGACCTTGGCTGGGTTACGTCTAATCTTTGGTGGGTCAAGGCGATATCGATGAATGTCATATTCGGAAGATCGCTCGAAAGCATTTTTCACTGAACTGCGGAGACGCTTTTTCTTGGATTCGATTTGAGAAATCGACACGCTTTGCCCATGCGTTTGGCTTTGTGGTTTTTGTTGCTTGCCGTCCTTGTTTTGGGCACGTGGATGATTTGGGGAGGAAAGTGGGAAGATCAATTTACCTTAGACGGCAGTGTGATGTGGCTCAAAAGTTCAGGGCAATGGGCGTGGCTTTTTGGGATTATTTTGTTAGTGGTAGATCTCGCATTACCAGTTCCCAGTACGATTGTGATTTCCGCACTCGGTTATATTTACGGAGTGATGTTAGGAGGGGCGATTGCATCGGTGGGCTTAATCGCTTCGGGTTTATTCGGATATGGGGCAGGCCGATTTTTGCATGAGCGAACTGCTCGGCGCTGGCTTGGAGACCGCGACTATGAGAACGGTCATCGGTTATTCGCAAGTGGTGGCGGGTGGATGGTTGCTCTATCAAAAACGTTGCCCATTATTCCCGAGGTCATCGCTTGTACGGCCGGCCTTGTGAGGATGCCATTCAAGCGATTCGTAGTTGCACTGGCCTGTGGCAGCTTGCCGATGGGATTTGTCTTTGCGGCGATCGGTCAGATCGGACATGAGACTCCGAAATGGGCGCTTGGTTTGAGCTTTGGAGTGCCAGCGGTCTTATGGTTCATCGCCAGTCGAATCAGGCAATGGAATATCGGGTCTTGAGTCGCTGCGAAGATGACGCAAAGTTTTGCCGTGAGAATTGAAATCATCAACACCGGCACCGAGCTACTGCTAGGAAATACTCTTAACACCCATGGGGCATGGTTCGGACGAGAGTTGTTCAAGCTTGGCTTGAGAATTTCTCGTCAGACCACCGTGCCGGATGGCGATGCGATCCGTGAGTCGCTGCAAGAAGCGCTCGGTCGTGCCGACGCCTTGATCGTGACCGGCGGGCTGGGTCCCACGAGCGATGATCTCACTAGAGAAATCACTGCCGATGTTCTTGGGTTAGAAATGATCACCGATGAGTCGGCATTGCGTTCGCTGGAAGGATTTTTTGCCTTGCGGGGAAAGCCCATGGTTGCCGCAAATCTCAAACAAGCGCTTTGTCCGGTAGGAGCTGATATTTTGCCAAATCCCAATGGCACTGCACC
>VFJU01000149.1 GCA_009885905.1 Verrucomicrobiota bacterium | reverse complement strand
GTGCCACCCTTCCCACGGGAAGCGTGAGCCAGAGCTTCATCCTGGAAGTTATTCTGACAACTATTCTCATGTTGGTGATTCTGAGTGTTTCCACGGGTTCGAAAGAAAAAGGCATCACGGCCGGGATCGCCATCGGAGCGGTCGTCGCACTTGAAGCCATGTTCGCGGGTCCCGTTTGTGGCGCATCAATGAATCCTGCACGTTCCCTGGCTCCCGCCATCGTAAGTGGTCATTTCCAGCATCTTTGGCTCTACTTGGTCGCCACTATCCTCGGCGCGCTCATCGCTGTGCCTCTGTGGATCACCACTCGCGGGCATCATGTTACGGAGAAAATTTAATCTAACCATTTATGAAACCACCTGCCATCCTTATCCTCTGTACCGGCAACAGTTGTCGCTCCCATCTCGCTGAGGGAATCCTCCGTGCGACTCTCAATAATAATTTCCGCGTTGCAAGCGCAGGATCTAACCCCTCAGGCTACGTGCATCCTCTTTCAGTTCAAGCGATGAAAGAAATCGGTATCGACATCAGCAGTCATCACTCGAAGCACATGGATGAGTTTCTCGCCGACGAAGTCTCCACGGTCATCACCGTTTGTGGAAATGCGGATCAAGCTTGTCCGATGTTTCCGGGTCAAGTCAGTCGCCATCACTGGGGATTCGACGATCCCGCACACGCGACCGGGACTGAGGAAGAACAGATGGTTGTATTTCGCCGCGTCCGCGATGAGATCGCACGCGTTTTTCAAGCCTATGGGGCAGGGTTATTGGACTCCACAAAATAGCCTATCCGTCATACTTGGCGCTTGGAATACGTTCCCACTCGAGCTATCAATTTACTCATGCACGATGATCGTATTGATGCCCTCGCCCGGCAGCTTGTCCGCTACTCCACCTCGTTGAAGAAAGGTGAAAAAGTTCTTATTGATCTCTATGACGTACCGGATTCGATCGCTCTCGCTCTTGTTAGAGAAGCACGAGCCAAGGGCGCGGTGCCATTCGTAAAAATTCACCAAGGGCGCATCACCCGTGAGATGCTCAAGGGCGCAGAAGAAGCACAGTACCAAATCATGGCGAAGCACCTGCTCGCTGAGATGAAAGACATGGATGCCTACATCGCCCTGCGAGGCGGAACGAACAATGTCGAAAATTCTGATGTGCCTGCA
The DNA here is from genome assembly GCA_009885905.1 of Verrucomicrobiota bacterium. Classification (GTDB taxonomy): domain Bacteria; phylum Verrucomicrobiota; class Verrucomicrobiia; order Verrucomicrobiales; family Akkermansiaceae; genus Luteolibacter. The sequence continues at coordinate 4,518 of VFJU01000149.1, read as the reverse complement.
GACCGGATGCGCCTCGCCATGAAGCACATGCGGCCAGTCATCGACCACCGCGTGAAGAAGACCAAGTGGTGCGTCCTCCGCTGGCCCAGTCCGTCCATGGCGCAGCAAGCCGGCATGAGCACTGAAGCCTTTGAGGATTTCTATTTCAACGTTTGCCTGCTTGACTACAAGGCGCTGATTCCAGCGATGAATGCGCTCAAAAAATTAATGGACAAGACTGATAGTGTTCACATCAAGGGACCAGAGACTGACTTGCGTTTTTCGATCAAGGGCATCAACGCGGTTGCTTCTGGCGGGAACTATAACATTCCTGACGGCGAGGTTTTCACCTCCCCGGTGCGCGACTCCGTGGAGGGACATATTTCCTACAACGCTCCAACCATCTATCAGGGGATCCCCTTCGATGCGATCCGCCTAGAATTTTCAAAAGGTAAAGTCATCAAAGCCGAGGCCGGAGCTCGCACCAAGGAGCTTAACAAAATTCTCGATAGTGACGAAGGCGCACGCTACGTCGGCGAATTCGCACTCGGTTTCCACCCACTGATTCGTGAGCCGATGCGAGATATCTTATTCGACGAAAAAATTTGTGGATCATTCCACTTCACTCCTGGCCAAGCCTATGAGGAAGCCGACAACGGCAACCGCTCGCAAGTCCATTGGGACATGGTCAGCATCCAGCGCAAGGACTGGGGCGGCGGCGAAATCTGGTTCGATGGCAAGTTGATACGGAAAAACGGTGTTTTCTTGGTGAAAGCTTTAGAAAAACTTAATGGTTAGATGTGCTCTCTTTGCTGCTTTTCTAACATCAGAACATGAAAGTGAAAAAGCCGGACGGGTTACCCTGTCCGGCTTTTGTGATTGATAGGCTTGGCAGTTAGAAACTGCCACCACGATTTACATCATGCCACCCATTCCGCCCATTCCGCCGCCGTGGTCGTGACCACCGCCGCCGCCTGCAGGCTCTTTGGCTGGCAAGTCGGTGATAAGAGCCTCGGTGGTAAGCAGTAGTCCGGAAATGGACGCTGCGTTTTGAAGAGCAGTGCGAGTGACCTTCGTTGGATCGACCACACCGGATTTGATGAGGTCTTCGAACTTATCAGTCGCGACGTTATAGCCATCGCCACCTTTGCCTTTTTTGACTTGCTCGACGATGAGCGCGGCCTCGCGACCGGCGTTTGCAACAAGCTGGCGAAGCGGTGCTTCAACGGCACGAGCGACAATGCCTGCACCCGTTTTTTCGTCACCGACGAGACCGAGGTCACCGATGGCGGCTTGAGCGCGGATGAGGGCAGTGCCACCACCAGCGACGATACCTTCTTCAACGGCCGCACGGGTCGCATGGAGGGCGTCTTCGACGCGGGCTTTCTTTTCCTTCATCTCGGTTTCGGTCGCAGCACCGACGTTGATCACGGCGACGCCACCTGCGAGCTTGGCGAGGCGCTCTTGAAGCTTCTCGCGGTCGTAATCGCTAGTGGTGTCTTCGATCTGCCGGCGAATTTGATTTACGCGGCCCGTGATACCTTCGGAAGTACCGCCACCTTCAACGATGGTGGTATTTTCCTTGGTGATGGTGATGCGCTTGGCTTCGCCGAGGTCGCTGAGTTCGACACCCTCGAGCTTGATGCCGAGGTCTTCGGTGATGACGCGGCCACCGGTGAGGATGGCGAGGTCTTCGAGCATTGCCTTGCGGCGGTCGCCGAAGCCTGGGGCCTTGACGGCGGCGATATTAAGAATGCCGCGGAGCTTGTTGACGACGAGAGTCGCGAGGGCTTCGCCTTCGACGTCTTCGGCGATGATGAGTAGCGGGCGACCGGTCTTGGCAACCTTTTCAAGGAGTGGAAGCATGTCCTTGAGGGACGAAATCTTTTTCTCGTTGATGAGGATGTAAGCGTTCTCGAGGAAGGCTTCCATGGACTCGGGGTTGGTGACGAAGTATGGGCTGAGGTAACCCTTGTCGAACTGCATGCCTTCGACCACCTCGAGGGTGGTTTCGATGCCTTTCGCTTCTTCCACGGTGATGGTGCCGTCTTTGCCGACCTTGTCCATGGCTTCGGCGATGATGCCACCGATTTCGGCGTCCGAGTTCGCGGAGATCGATGCGACTTGGGCGATTTCCTTAGCGTCGGAGACGGGCTTGGAAAGGACCTTGAGTTGAGCGACGATCGCTTCGGTAGCCTTCATGATGCCGCGTTGCAGCGAGATCGGGTTGGCGCCTGCGGTGACATTGCGAAGACCTTCTTTGTAGATGGCTTCGGCAAGTACGGTGGCCGTAGTCGTTCCGTCACCCGCGATGTCGGAAGTGCGGCTTGAAACCTCACGGATAAGTTGTGCACCCATGTTTTCATAAGGGCACTCAAGTTCGATTTCCTTAGCAACCGAGACACCGTCCTTGGTGATAGTTGGGGAACCAAATTTTTTGTCGAGGATCACGTTGCGGCCGGCTGGTCCGAGGGTTGCCTTAACGGCACGGGCAAGCTTTTCCACACCGCGCAAGAGAGCTTGGCGGGCGGCTTCGTCGAATACAAGTTGTTTAGCCATAATTTTTAGTTAGATGTAATTGTTATTTTTGAAACTTTAGATGAGATTTTTTGTCGAGGCGAAGTTTTGGATTCTTCCAATCACTTCTAACCTAGAACGAATCACCTGTTAGCATTAGCCAACGATTCCCAGGATGTCGGATTCATTGATGATGAGGACTTCTTGGCCGTCGAGTTTGACCTCGGTGCCACCGTATTTCGAGATGAGGACTTTGTCGCCGACTTTGACGGTGAATTCGATGAGTACGCCCTTGTCGTCCTTACCGCCAGTGCCGAGGCTGAGGACCTCAGCTTCTTGTGGCTTTTCCTTTGCAGTGTCTGGAAGGACGATGCCGCCTGCGCTGATCGCATCGGCTTCGAGACGTTTGACGAGGACGCGTTGTCCGAGTGGTTTGATATTAGCCATATTATTGTATGTTTGGTTTGGTTTCTGTGAGAGGCCACGCCGCTTAGGCGGGTGGAAATTGTTATGTTTGGGCGATCATTGGTCGCCACGTTTTAGAAAATTAGTTAGATAAGAATCGAATCGCAGCGACCGATCATCGCCGCTGCTTCGCTCAATCGACGACTTCGGCGTCAACGACTTTGCCCTTGGCTTGCTTTGGTTCGTTAGACTCAGGCTGGTCCGAGTCGACGTCGGACTGCTCGGCTTCACCGCCACCGGCTTGTGAAGCGGCTTCCGCGAGAGCTTGGAGAGAGCTTTCAAGATCACTAACTGCACTGTTGATGGTGTCAACGTTGTCGCTGCTGATCGCATCTTTCACCGCTTGAATCTTACCTTCTAGCAGAGTTTTTAGATCGGCTGGCGCTTTATCGCCGATTTCTGCAAGTTGCTTCTCTACGTTGAAGACGAGGTTGTCGGCCTTGTTCTTGGCGTCGACTTTCTCAACTCGCTTCTTGTCTTCGTCGGCATGGGCCTCGGCATCACGCTTGGCTTTTTCAATTTCATCTTTGGAAAGCCCAGATGAACCTTGAATGGAAATTTTTTGTTCCTTGCCAGATTGTTTGTCCTTCGCAGAGACATGGAGGATGCCGTTTGCATCAATGTCAAAGGTGACTTCAATTTGCGGCTCACCGCGGCGAGCCGGGGCAATTCCATCAAGTTTGAAATTTCCTAACAATTTGTTATCTGCAAACATTTTACGCTCGCCTTGGCAGATTTGGATGTCGACTGCGGGTTGGCTATCCGCAGCGGTGGAGAAGATTTGTGACTTCTTCGCAGGGATGGTGGTGTTCCGTTCGATCATGCCAGTGGCGATACCACCCATGGTCTCGATGGAGAGAGTGAGCGGGCTGACGTCGAGAAGCAGCACGTCCTTGACATCGCCACGAAGGACGCCGCCTTGGATCGCGGCACCGATGGCGACGACTTCGTCCGGATTGACGCCTTGGTGTGGAGTCTGACCTGCGAGTTCGCGGGCGATCTCGACGACTTTCGGCATCCGAGTCATACCTCCAACGAGGACGAGTTCGTCGATTTCCTTCGGAGTGAGACCCGCTTCCTTGAGGCAGTCACGGACCGGCTTCTTGGTGCGCTCGAAAAGCGAGTCGGTGAGTTGTTCGAGCTTGGCACGAGTGAGAGTAAGCTGGATGTGTTTCGGTCCTGTGGCGTCGGCCGTGACGAAGGGCAGGCTGATGTCGTACGACTGGGTGGAGGACAGTGCAATTTTTGCTTTTTCTGCCTCTTCCTTGATCCGCTGGAGGGCATCTGGTTGACCCGAAAGGTCAATGCCTTGGTCTTTTTTGAACTCGCCGACGATCCACTGGATCAGGGCGTTGTCCCAGTCATCTCCACCGAGTGAAGTATCGCCGTCGGTGGCGAGAACTTCGAAAACCCCGTCGCCGATCTCGAGAACCGAGATGTCGAAGGTGCCGCCACCGAGGTCGTAGACAGCGATTTTTTCATCGGATTTTTTATCGAGGCCGTAGGCGAGGGCCGCCGCGGTCGGCTCGTTGATGATGCGAAGGACTTCAAGTCCGG
>VFJU01000238.1 GCA_009885905.1 Verrucomicrobiota bacterium | reverse complement strand
AGCGAATTGACGCATTTCTCGCCGCGCGACTCACTGATATTTCCCGCTCACGAATCCAGACGCTCATTCGCGAACAATTTATCCAAGTCAATGGCCACCCCGCAAAGCCGCGTGATGCCGTGAAAATCGGTGACCGTATCACGGTGGTTCTACCAGAAGCTGTCCCGTTACATAACGAGGCACAAGAAATCTTGCTAGAAATTCTCTTTGAAGACGATGACATCGTGGTGATCAACAAAGGATCTGGAATGGTAGTCCATCCAGCTCCAGGAAATCCAGACGGCACATTGGTCAACGCGCTGCTCCACCATTGCCGGGGAAAACTTTCCGGGATCGGTGGAGTCGAGCGCCCCGGAATCGTCCATCGATTGGACAAGGACACATCCGGATGCATCGTTGTCGCCAAGTCGGATGTCGCCCATCAGTCGCTCGTGGGCCAATTCGCGGGGCGAACGATGGAAAAAATTTATCTCGCGGTCACCCAAGGTATCCCAAAGCCCACCAAGGACAGTATTTTCACCCACATCGGTCGGCATCCGGTGAATCGACAGAAAATGGCGGTCGTCAATCCACCGGGCGGTAAATCTGCCATCACCGACTACGAGATCCTCCATGCGGATGCATCGACACTCACCGCTCTAATTGTATGCCACCTCCACACCGGACGCACCCACCAGATCCGCGTTCACCTGCATCACAAAGGGACTCCACTCGTCGGCGATCCAATCTACGGCAAACCTAGTAAAACCTCCGAGCAAACGGGCCGCCTGATGCTCCACGCGTGGCGACTCACTCTGGATCATCCGGTGACCGGTGAGCGCCTGCATTTTGAAGCGCCAATTCCGCCAGAATATAACCCTTGGCTCGATTTCGTAAATGGAAAATCCATCTTGCCACCATGAACGACGACCTACTTCCCGACCTCATCGCCGCAGTCGAACAACAGCTTACCTCTCCGCAGACTCCCTACGTTGCCAAGGCACTCGTTCGTCTAACAAAACTAGGAATCCCAGAGTCTGAGGCCAAATTTCAAATCGCAATTTGTCTCGGCGAGGAGATGGATCAAGTGGTAAGAAAACGCCGAAGTTTCGACGAGCAAGCCTACCGAGCGAGCCTTGATGCTCTGCCCATGGCAGAGGATTGTGAAAATAACTCGTAAGCTATGCCTCCTTTGCAGCGAGTTGAAATCAGAAAAAATCACTGCATATTTCTCATTTTTTTCTGCTCATCGATCCATGCCTGATCTTGCTCTGATAGACTTTCCTCCTTGGTGCGCGAGCAAGTACCGTCTGGTTCCACAAACGTGAGTGTCCCCTTGGAATATGAGGTTAGTTTGGCGAAAACTTTTCGGCCCTTACGATCCTGCCACTCGCGATATCCTTTTTTCTCAAGACCCGTCCGCCAGCCTTTGTATGCCTCCGAGGCCACTGCTTCACCGTGTTTGAGTTGGCCCCAAAGGAACTCGGCGTCGCCCCTTTTGTATCCTCGGTAGCGCCCCATCACTTCCCCGCTCGGACTCAAAAGAACCAGCGATGGATAGCCCATCACCTTGTAGCGCTTCTTAAGTTCCGCGCCGTAGTTTTTGATGGCGATTCTTCGGTCCTCAGCGGACCCAAGATCGAGATCTGGATCAGTGATCTTCACATAAGCATCCACCCTCAGACGAACCAACTTTTCAGTCGCCCAGCTTCCAAAATCATTGGTGGAAAATAATTCTTGGGTTAGCGCCTTACACATCGGGCTGGTGGCTGAGTCGGTAAACCAGATCAAAAGGGCTTTACCCTCACGCACTGACCGCTGCTTCGCGATAGTTTCGCTCTCTTCCCATGGTCCCCGCTTCACATTAGCTAACAGATCCGTCAATTCCGGAATGCCCGCATCAGGGTTATCTGGATCGGTGTAAACGATGTCTTCCTCGGGGGTAATATTCAACGGCGATGGTTTACCAGGAACATTTCCACCCGCGACAACAGGCGTCCCGGCGTCTGACTTCTTTACGCGCAACTGCGGAGGAATCCCCGTCGGTCCGAACGGCTCATCTTTTTTCGCATTCTCCGACTTCACGCCTATTCCAAACTTCGCGCAAGAACTCAGCGACAACCCAAAAAACAATGACCATCCCAAAAAACGCATCATGACTTTTTGGGATTGGATTACCTTTTCAATCTCACCGGCGTACCGCAGTAGGTGCAGCGAAACCACTTAAATAACAGAAGATGCAAACTCACCGAAACGATATAACCAAGCCATGGTCGGTAATGCGCTTTGGGGCTCTTCATACACAATTTGGGAACAAAAAGCCGCTGCCCACAAATCCTGCAACTACCGTGCATTCCCCAAATGAGGTAAATGATTCCTAACACTGGCAACGCCACGGGAAACACCAGCAACCAACTAGGAACCCAGCTGAAATAGGTGGGTAGTTCACGAGATACAAATAACAAAGTTGCCGAAATCAGCGCGAGTGGCAAGGTCGCAGCCAAAATCAACGTCACAAATGCCGCCAACATCATTGATTTCGGATGACTGTGCAAAACGCCGCGAATGTACCATCTCGACTGAGGATCACGGCCAAGATTCGTTTCTAACCGAGGCCCACGAATCAGGGCAATGCGGCTATTTTCCTCGTCCGGGTTGGTCGACTTTTGCCGTATTTCTCCCACCGCGAAGACGTCGATAGGCTTGATTTTTGATGTATCCATCTCGCGTCGAGTTCCACTAATCTCGGCAAGTTTCACATTACCAGAAGTGGTGACCGCCCATCCTTGTTTCATCGCCGGAATCAACTCCGCTACCTTGATGTCGAGATCCCCCACATACCTGTTGAGCAAAAATGCAGCGGGAATATCGCTCACTGCTAGATTCTGCTTGATCAAAAACTGTGCAGGCAAGGGAATCGCAAATGGCGCCGCATTAAGCATCGCAATCACTTTTGGTGCGATTTCATGATTCACTCTCACCTCTTCTTGGACAATCACCTCCTCCTCGATAAAACCGGTCAATTCTCTAGCAGATGTAATCCATTTTTGGACATTGTTGCGCGGTAACGGCAACTTGGAAATCTTCAAAACCTTATTCGCACGCTCCAACTCCCGAGCGAGACTATCAGCGTTGGCTTTGGCCAATGCT
>VFJU01000421.1 GCA_009885905.1 Verrucomicrobiota bacterium | reverse complement strand
TCAACGGATATTAATTTCTTGTCGCGATGATGTTGTTAATTTCATGATCTAGCACCATGAAATATCAATCTATCGTTCTTGCAATGGTCTCCGCAGTCACGCTTGCTTTTCTGCCAAGTTGTGGAAACGATCCAATAACTAATGTCAATGCGGCTAATTCCAGTGCTTCGGACATTTCGCATCGTTCACGTGCTGCTCTGCGTTCGTTATATGCGCAAAACCCAGGTGCTAAAGCTTTGGGTGCCCGTGCAAAGGGCGTTCTGGTGTTTCCATCAATTTTGAAAGGCGGCTTTATAGTAGGGGCCGAGGGTGGAAATGGCGCAATGATTCGCGACACCGGAGTGATCAGTGGTTTCTATCAAACTGCTGCAGCTTCTTATGGTTTTCAGGCCGGGGTTCAGGAATTCGGTTATGCTCTTTTTCTAATGGATGACGCGGCTTTCAAAAGTCTCAACCGCAGCGGAGGATGGGAGGTGGGGTCCGCTCCTGAAATTGTGTTAGTTGACCGTGGAATTTCGCGTTCGCTCTCGACGACCACGATCAACAAGGGGACCTACGCGTTCTTTTTCAATCAGAAAGGCTTAATGGCTGGGCTGAGCTTGCAAGGATCTAAGGTCACTCGGATTCATCCGAAAAAATAATAGCCTAACCTATTTTTACTGGAGCATATTTATTTGCGCTCTAACGTAGCGAGAATGCCTCTACAACCGTCTTCAAGGAGGCGGATGACGTGGTCGAATCCAAGTTGGCCTCCGTAATATGGATCAGGCACTCGGAGGTCGGTGTGGACTTGACAGTAACTCACGAACGGGCGGATTTTTGAATGCAGTTGGCCAGTTGCATCGAGCCGCTTCACATCGGCGAGGTTGGTCTCGTCCATGGTAATGATTAGATCAAAATTGATCAAGTCGTTCGGCAGGATCGGTCTCGCACTACCCTCGACTTTGAATCCTTTTTCCTCGAGAGCTTTTGCCATACGAGGGTCTGGTGGCGAGCCTTGGTGGTGCCCGCTCGTCCCGGAAGAAGCGACTTCGAATTCCTCATCGCGCCCAGCGTCGGCGACTTGTTTTTTGAAGACAATTTCTGCCGCTGGAGATCGGCAGATGTTGCCAAGGCAGACGAAAAGGATGCGGTAGCGGGAAGATCTGGATTTCATGAAAACTTAATACTTTAGTTCAGATAAAATTGAGCGCCTGACAACCCAAATCCTTCAGCGATAGCCATCGCCTTGCAGGAAAATCTAAATTGCCTCGCAACCATCGTGGGGCTTTGTTGTTCTTTGTGCACGATCATGAATAAATCCCATTGGTTTCTCTCGGTTCTCGCGTTGGTGGTTGGTGCGGTGGGGGGCTATATTTCCGGCAAGAGTTCAACGGTCGGCGATGCACCGACCGAGGTCTTGGCACAACGCACTCGGTCTTCTACACGTGCTTTGACTTCTGCCGAGACGTCCGCGGTCAAAAAAACAAGAGTCAGCGGCGGGGTGGAGCAAATCGCTCAACTGCCGGGTATTTCTTCTCGCGTAGAAGCGCTTCTAGCCTACTACGCAGATCTCACTTCAGAGCAATTCGGCGAGGAGGCCGGCAAGCTCGATTCGCTCCCGCTTGGCGAGCGCATGATGGCTTCGTTCCTTTTGTTCGGTCGCTGGGCGGAGGTGGATGCCACTGCGGCGATGGCATTTTCGAATTCCATGGGCATGGCGGGCGGGTTCGTCCGGCCGACGATTCTTCAAAGCTGGGCTAGTGTGGATCCGGCAAACGCTGCGAAATACTACGCTGCAAATCCCCGTGAATTTGCGATGATGGACATGATGGGTGGAGGTCGCGGCGGAATGAACGGCGCCTCGTCAATCATTGCTACGGAATGGGCACGCCAAGATCCAAGCGCAGCACTGGCATGGGCCGACTCGTTGACCACAGGTAAGGCAGACGCGGTGAGCGCGGTCATCGGTGAGGTAGCTAAGTCGGATCCGCGTAAAGCGGCGGCGATGCTTGCGACGATGGATCCCACTGAGCGCGCCGGGGCCTATCGTGCGGTCGCGGCAGAGTATGGCGCACTTGACTTCGCTGAAGCCGAAAAGTGGATTCAGTCCCTGCCTGCTAGCGAGCGGGATCAAGTGCTGGCATCTGCCATTGGCGGCTTATCTAACAAGGATCCGTTTTCTGCTGCCAAGCAAGTCAGCACCATGCAAGAAGGCGATGCCAAAGATGGCCTAATCGTCGACGTCGTGGGCGATCTCGCCCGCAAGGATCCACAAGCCGCTGCAGATTTCCTCAAGGAACAGACGAGTGAAAAAGCACAACAAGATGCGATGCGCCAACTGATGCCGTCTATGACTAACAAAAATCCGATTGCTGCGCTTGCATTTGTAAATTCCTATCAACCTGGAGCAGTTAGAGATAGTGCGGCACAGGCATACGTTTGGAGTAATAACTCGGGCTCGCCTGTTGACCTCATACAAGTGGCTGAGACCATCACTGATGAGGGTGACCGCAGTCGCACGGTGGGGATCGCGGCGATGCGTTGGATGCGCGAAGATGCCACGGCTGCTAAGGCCTACATCGAAACATCTACTGCACTCTCGGATGAGGCGAAACAACGCATCACAGAAGGCCGAGGGATGTGGGGTGGTGGAAGAAATCGTGGAGGAAATTAAGGTAGTCGAATTTGCTTAGAGATTTTCGACGAATGATTTTGAGACAAACTGGAATTCAATTTTGTTAGGCATCTGAGCGTACCAAGTGGAATAAAAGTTAGGCTCTTTATTAATGGTTAGAGGAATGATCCGGGCAGGGATGTGGACGGGGAGCGGATCGAGATCGAATGGGTAAGGATCCATCATCATTTGGCAAACGCCAAGCGGGGTGGCTTGGATGATGATGCGGTCGCTCCATCCTTTTCGTGGCACGTCATGCAACTCGAAAGCGTCTTGACCAAGGCCGATGGCTTGGCCCGAGCGAGCGGGAATCAAGGCCGAGGTCAGCGCGAGTGAGAGTCCATCACAGAGTTGGAGGAGACGGACGTGTGGGAGAAGATTTTCGGAACGAATCCAGTCACGAGTCGAGGGATTTGCCTCAAGCGTTGCAGTCCAGGATAGTTGGAGTTGCTCCAACTCGGCGATGAATTTTAGAGGGCCAGCTTGATCGCCCGGATAGAGTTTTTCTGGTGAACCCTTCCAGAAAAGTGGATGGGTGAATGCTGGATCTGGATGAGCAAGAACGCGGGCAGCATAGAGCCAGTAGGCGTGGTGGCTGATGAGGAGGTTGGCATAGGGGGACTCATGAAATCGGTTCAATCCGCGGCGCCAGCGGTCCATTCCTGCTTGCGGATCTTTCAGAACCTCTGCCAGGCCCATGGGAAATCCGTCGCTCGCAGACAAGTCAGGATTTGCTTCCCATTCCCACCAACCGTTGTCGTGTTCTGCCACCGCGAAAATTGTCTCCGCTCTCAACCTTGCGGGGTCTGGCGACGGGCCATAATTGCCGGGTTGGACGAATTGAGCATTACCCCAATGCGCGGCAAAGTAGCCAGCGATCCGACCATGGTCAGGCTGGTTGACAAGCCAAAGATTTCCATCGTGGATGGTTTTAAGCATCATGAAATTTTAGCGGTTCGAATCCAGAGAGCCAGCACATTTAACGATTGCGAATGGCAATGTATCCATGGCGTTTGATCCTCGAGGAATAATCTATTCAAACCTTGATTTGTCAGCCACGGCTCACTAAGGATTTCAAGTAGTTCCCGAATATCGAGTGATACAGTTTCACGATACTTGGATTTTTACATTCACCACCACTGCCCATATGATGCGTATCTCAATCCCATTCCTCATGATCATCACCGGCCATCTCATCGCAGCTCCGATTCCGGCGGAAGCCTACGACAAGGGCATCGCCATCGGCTGCCAGGCATACTCGTTCAAGGAGTTCAGTGCCTTCGAAGCCATCGCCAAGACCAAGGAGGCGGGCGGGAAAATCATCGAATTTTATCCCGGCCAAAAACTCCGTCCGGATTCTAACGATGACGCAGTCGTCTCGCACAACGCTAGCGAAGCTGACACGACAGCATTGCTAGCCGAGTGCCAACGCCAGGGCATCTACCCCGTCAATTACGGTGTGGTGCAAGCCAATGATCCGGCAGAAGTCCGAAAAATCATGACCTTCGCCAAAAAAATGGGTCTCTACGCAGTCTGCACCGAATCCACCGAGCAAGTTGTCGCGTGGGAAGCCGCCGCGAAAGAATTCGACATCAAGGTCGCTTTCCACGAGCACGGTGGGTCGATGTCGAAGCCTGAATATAAAGTCTGGCATCCACTTTATATTTTAGGAGTCATCGAGAGTCGCGATGCGCGATTGGGTGCCTGTGCGGATCTCGGCCACTGGTGCACCTCGAATCTAAAGCCCATCGAGTGCCTCCGTATCCTCAAGGGCCGCGTGATCAGTGTGCACTTGAAAGATAAATCTGAAATGGGCACGAGGGGCGTCGTCGTTCCTGCTGGCCAAGGTGTCGTCGACGTGGCCGCCTGCATCCACGAACTCAAACAGCAGAATTTTAAAGGTCATTTCTCCATCGAGCACGAGAACGATTGGAAAGAAAGCGTGCCGAAAATTAAGCAATCCATCGAGTTCACCAAAGCCGAGTGGGCGAAGTAGGATAGGATTGACGCCAATGGCTTAATGGCGTGAGCAGCGCTGAAATCTCCCGCATTCTATGCGCCACCCATTACAAATTATTGATGCGGTCGCATCAATAATTTGTATGCCGTTGCCAACGCGACCCGGGGGGACGTGTTCGGAGTTGCTGGGCATCGACGGTGGAAACTGTGTTTTTGGTCGATTCTATTTTTTAGAAAGCTACCAGGCGCTCTGTGCTCATTTGAAAAAGTGATGTGAGTTTAGCGATGTGACGAGGCTGGGTGAGGGGACTTGGTGCTTGACTTTTTGAGGCTGCATTGTTGGTCTCCTTTGTCGGGCGACTGGTAATATGGCATTTGTCGGAATTTTGGGTCTTTGCTCACTATTTAAGAATGATGGGCTTCCGATATACGCGTTAATTTTCGATCACTCATCCTTTATGGACTGGACTTCACCTCTTTGGTACACCTCCTACATTGTCGTTCTCATTGGCCTTGCTGGCTATGGTTCGCACCGCCTCACGATCGTTTATCTGTATTTGAAGCATTCGCGGAAGCACCCGAAGCCTAAGGAGATTTTCAAGGAATTGCCGTTGGTGACCATCCAGCTACCAGTTTTTAATGAAATGTACGTAGTGGATCGTTTGCTTGCGGCCGTTTCCGCGCTCGATTACCCGCAGGATAAGATGCAGATCCAGTTATTGGACGACTCGACGGACGAGACAGTAGACATCTGCCGTGCGGGGATCGAGGGGTTGAAAGCACGCGGTTTCGATGCGGAACACATTCACCGGACAGATCGGACGGGGTACAAGGCGGGTGCACTTGAAAATGGCACCGAATTTGCCAAGGGCGAGTATCTGTTAATTCTGGACGCTGATTTCGTGCCAAATCCAGATCTGCTAGAAAAGACGATCCATTATTTCACCGACGATAACATCGGCATGATCCAGACGCGTTGGGGGCACCTTAACCGAACGTTCAACGTGCTGACTCGGATCCAAGCAATGTTCTTGGACGGGCACCTCGAGTTGGAGCAAACCGCGCGCAATCGTTCGGGTCGTTTTTTCACCTTCAACGGCACCGGTGGGATTTGGCGAAAATCATGTATCGCTGACGCCGGGGGCTGGGAGCACGATACGCTAACAGAAGATATGGATTTGAGTTACCGTGCCCAGCTTAAGGGTTGGAGGTTTATTTTTCTAAACGATGTGGAAACTCCAGCGGAATTGCCGGTGGACATGGATGGATTCAAGAGCCAACAACATCGCTGGACTAAGGGCTCGATCCAGGTTTGCAAGAAGGTGCTGCCGGCGATTTGGAAGAGTGATGTGCC
>VFJU01000261.1 GCA_009885905.1 Verrucomicrobiota bacterium | reverse complement strand
GGCGACAGCATCATGAACAGGCGAGCGACTAACAGGAAGATAGCTCCCACCGCCATCATCGTGCCACCCCAGCTTTGGTAGCGGCGTGCGAGTTTGACAGCGGCGATGCCCAGCAGGCAAAGACCGATCATGCCGAAAGCATCAAGTAAAATTCCGTTAGTAATAATGGTGTTAAGAAACGAGTTCATTTTGGGGGGATTTTGAGAGTTCGAGTGCGGGGGTGGTTGGAGAGAAAACTTTGGCGTGGATGGCAAGGCCGAGTCCGAAGAGCAGCCAGCCGCTGTTCATGACAACTTGTTTCATGGCGTGCCAGAACATGGCCGAGTTGCTGATCGTTTGCGCTTTCGGCGAGAAGCGGGCGATGGCGCCAGTTTCATAGAGCGGCACCAGCACGGCGTAACCGATTCCTAGCAGGAGTGCACCAGCGACGATCAACCGTGCGGCCCAGCCGTCGGCGGATTTACAGAGTCTCCAGGCGATGACCATTAGGAAGGTTCCCATGACTACCATGAAAACTGGGCGGACTGCTTCGATAGAGGCGAGGGGGGAGTGGATGACGAAGTTCATTTCCCGTACATAAACTATTCATAAGTTGTTGATCAAGAACAATGAACGAAGGTTAAGTTGGATATGAAGATATCTAAATAGCTATGAAACTTTGATAGCCCTAAGAGACTTGAAATTTAATAATTCTAAATATTAAAGCCGTTTTTCGACGTCGTTATTCGATTTTTTTAGATCAAATGAGTTGAAAATCAGATTAGATTGATCGTTTAAATTCATCTGTTAGGCGCGATTGCTTTGCTTATCCTAATGAAATATTTTTTTATAAAATGAGAATTTTTTCATTCCACCTGCATCAACCCTTGCGAGTTGCTCCACCTCTGCCTAATCCAGACACGACATGAGTGAAGCCGTCAGCCCGCAACCGCCGCAATCCACCGAAGCCGATTTGATCGCCATCCGCCGCGAGAAGTTGGGAAAACTCCGTGAGCTTGGCATTGATCCGTATGGGAGTCGCTTTGAAGTCACCGTGACGCCGGCCGATCTCCGTGCCAATTTCTCCGAGGGGATGCAGGTGAAAGTGGCTGGACGCATCACCGCGTTACGCGACATGGGCAAGTCGTGTTTCTTTCAACTCTCCGATGTTTTGGGAAATATTCAGGGCTACATGAACGTCAAGGCGCTCGATGAAATCGGTGCGGCGGCATGGAAGTGCTTGGACCGGGGCGACTGGATCGGCATCGAGGGGGAGACATTTCTAACCAAGACCGGCGAGCCGACGGTCAAGATGGACAAGTTCACCGTTCTATCCAAATCGTTGCGACCGATGCCTGACAAGTGGCACGGCGTGGCGGACCGGGAAATCAAATACCGCAAGCGCCACCTCGACTTGATGGGCAATCCGGATAGCGCCGCCTTGTTCGTGAAGCGCTCGTTGATGATTGCGGAGATCCGCCGTTTTCTGCAGGATCGAGGGTTTCTCGAGGTGGAGACACCGATGTTGCAGGACGTGGCGGGAGGAGCCGCGGCGCGGCCGTTTGAGACGTATCACAACGCGCTTGGCATGCCGCTCACTTTGCGCATCGCGCCGGAGTTGTTTCTCAAGCGTTTGTTAGTGGGTGGCTTCACCAAGATTTTTGAGCTCAACCGTAGTTTCCGCAACGAGGGGATTTCCCGTCGCCACAATCCGGAGTTTACGATGTTAGAAGCCTATTGGGCGTTTTCGGATTTCGAGGAGATGGCGGATCTTGTGGAGGAACTCACCTGCCACCTCGCGGAAAAATTTTGTGGGGGTCTACAAATTGAGCACAAGGACGACGACGGGAATGTCACCCGCACCATCAACCTCGCTCGACCATGGAAACGAGCCAGCTATCACGACTTGATCGCTCTAGCAGCAGGTACGGATTTCTTTGAAATCGATGCTGCGTCTCGTCGCGTCCGCTGTGAGGAGAAGGGCGTGCAAATTTCTCCTAACATGGCCGACCACGAAGTCATCCAGCAGGTGTTCGAAAAATTGGTGGAGGAGAAAACCTTCGATCCGTGCTTCGTCACCCGTGTTTCTAGCGAGCTCGTTCCGCTTGCCAAGATCAGCCCTGGTGGGCAAACGGTTGAAGTTTACGAACTCATCATTAACGGTCAGGAAATCTCGCCAGGCTATTCCGAGCTCAACGACCCTGATGTCCAACGCCAACGACTTGAAGCGCAGTCGGGTGAGGAGACTCAGAAAATTGATTACGATTTCATCGAGACGTTAGAATGTGGAATGCCACCCGCCGGTGGAATCGGCATCGGCCTTGACCGCTTGTGCATGATGCTCACGGGAGCGCCGACGATCCGCGATGTGGTGCTATTTCCGCTACTCAAGCGCAAGGACTAGTCCGGGCGCGGCAAGCGGAAATGACGATTGTGATCGAGCCTTTGGCGAGGATTCGAGCGTGCCAATTTGAGCCATCAATAGCTCCGGCCCCAAATGGCGAAGGTGGTGGTGTCTTCACCTGTTAGAATACATTTCCCCTTAGTCGCAGAGAGAGTTTCAGGGAGATCCGCCTCGGCGATGGGGAGGCAGCGGATGGTGATTTTATGCTGTTTCGAAAGTTCTTCCTCCTGCTCGCGGGTGCCGGCCCAAGGGGTGTAGAGCCAGCCGGGATTTTCGTTAGCCCAGTGGGCGTGGAAGACATCGAGGCGGGTGCAGAAGGTGATATTTCGGTCCCGGAAAGCGGTGGCACGAGCGAGCAGCGATTGGTGTATTTCTGCTAGAATTTCAGGTGAGCGTTGGATGAAGGATTCTTTGTTAGCGAATTCCTTTTCCGAAATCGGTTGGTCACGGCGCTGGACGCAAATCTTGTTTGTCTCGATGTCGCGCGGTCCGATCTCGATGCGAATGGGCACGCCTTTTTTGATCCACTCCCATTTTTTCACGCCGCTGCTGATGTCGCGCGCGTCGACATGGACGCGGAGCGTGTCGCCTTGGAAACTTTGGCGGCGTAGGACCTCGGCAAGAGCTTGGCAGGCGTCGAGTACCGCTTGGCGCGTATCCTCCTTGGGGGTGATCGGAAGGATGACGACCTGTTGTGTGGCGACACGGGGCGGCAGGACGAGACCATCGTCATCTGAGTGGGCCATGATCAGTGTGCCGATGAGGCGGGTGGAAACACCCCACGAGGTCGTGTGGGCGTGTTGGACCGTGCCGTCGCGGCCGGTGAACGAGATGTTTTGTGCCTTTGAGAAATTCTGACCGAGGTAGTGTGAGGTACCAGCTTGGATCGCTTTACAATCTTGGACCATCGCCTCGACGGTGAGGGTCATGTCAGCGCCGGGAAAGCGTTCGTTCTCGGTTTTTTCGCCGGGGATGATTGGGATCGCGAGGTGGTCGCGGAGGAATTCCTCGTATTGGCCGTGGATCATGCGGGTCTCCGCGATGGCTTCCGATTTGGTTTCGTGAGCGGTGTGGCCTTCCTGCCAGAGGAATTCTGCGGTACGGAGGAAAAGCCTCGGACGCATTTCCCAGCGCATCACATTCGCCCATTGATTGATGAGCAGGGGGAGGTCGCGGTAGGACTCGATCCAGCGAGCGAAGGCGGCGCCGATGATCGTCTCGGAAGTTGGCCGGATGACGTAGGGTTCAGCGAGTTCGCCGGCGGGGATCATTTTAGATTTTCCGGTGACGGGGTCTTTTACCACCTCGAGGCGGTGGTGGGTGACCACGGCGCACTCGGTGGCGAATCCTTCGGCGTGTTCCGCTTCTTTTTCCAGGTAGGAAAGGGGTATGAGTAGGGGGAAATAGGCGTTTTGGTGCCCGGTCGCCTTGAAGCGGCGGTCGAGTTGTTGTTGGATGAGTTCCCAAATCCCGTAGCCCCATGGCTTGATGACCATGCAGCCGCGGGTCTCCGAGTTTTCCGCGAGGTCGGCGGCTTTGATGACTTGCTGGTACCACTCAGGAAAATCCTGGGCGCGGGTCGGGGTGATGGCGGTCTTTTCTGCGGACATGGTTGCTGCGGAAAGAGGAAACACGGAGCGGCGGAAAGAGCATCAAAAATGTGTCGATATCGGAGAAATTTAGCGAAAGTAACCTACTTAGGTGGGGGCGAGTCCGCTTAAATCTGCCAGAAGTTTGATCGGTCGTGGGTTCCTCGTTCGTGCGAGTGATGAAATTTATCAGAATTGACGAGTTGGAAGTTTGACAGAACCGAGACAAGTCGCCTTACTCGCGGTCAAGCCATTTTAACCATTCCAACCCATGAGCGAAAACGAAAATCAACCACCTGCTCCGTCGAAACAGACGTCGAGTGTGCCCCTCAAAAAGGAAACCGTCCGCATCACGTTGAAGGCAGCGGATGCGCCCCCTGCGGTGCCATCTGCCACCGTGCCAATGGCCCCACCGGTTAGACCGCCAACTCCAACGGCGCCTCCGACTCCTACGGGTGGTCCACCGCGGCCTAACGCACCAGCACCCACGATTTCCTTGGGCAAACCTGTGGCCCCTGCGATGTCTCCTGCCCCGACGATTCGCCTTGCCCCAGCGCCAGCGGCGGCATCTCCCACGGCAGCGATCAGGCCTCCGGGTGCGCCGACCATGGCGCTGCCCAAGGCCACCGTGCAGTTGCAAAAACCGACCCAGGCACTTGGCACGGCCTTACCGCCGACCATTAAAATGGCGTCGACTCAAGCCGACGACGAGGAAGAAGAAGGCGGGGGTCTTATCAACATTCTTTCGGGCGTGGGTCTAGCAGCGGCTCTTGTCGTACTGGCGTTCCAACTGATGACAGCCAATGTTTGGATTAGTGCCGAAGACGCTGAGAAAGTAGGCGATTGGACACAGCTCTTGTCGCTGTGAGTGAAATGAATTTTCAAACAATCTAACTTTTTCAATTTAATCTTATGGCCTGGCCCGTACTCACGATTCTTTTTGCGGTGATCGTTCTTTTGTTCTGCCTCTGAGCGACAGGCCGCTTCCCGCGGTCTAAAGAACCATCCCCGAGATTCATCCACCAAGAGCCGCTCCGCAATCTGCAGGGCGGCTCTTGACGTTTGTCGATATTGAATTCAGATTGCCCACATGGCTCTTACCCTTAACGACGTAAATTTTCAATCCGAAGTAATCGATTCCGACCTGCCAGTCCTCGTGGACTTTTGGGCAGAATGGTGTGGCCCGTGCAAAATGATCGGACCGGTGCTCGATCAAGTCGCGATAGATCTCGAAGGCGTGGCCAAGGTCGGTAAGGTCAATGTGGACGAAGCACGCGAGCTCGCCGTGAAATACAACGTGCGCTCGATCCCGCTGCTGCTGTTTTTCAAGAATGGTGAGGTGAAGGATCAAATCGTCGGAGCAAGCGTCACCAAGGATCAGCTTAAGGCGAAGTTGCAGGCGCTGGCTTAAGCGACAAGGCTGTCATCCACCGCTGCTTGAGGCG
>VFJU01000348.1 GCA_009885905.1 Verrucomicrobiota bacterium | reverse complement strand
CATATCGATTTGCGACCCTACATCATCTACGGCAAGGACGTGAAAATCGTGCCGGGTGGTCTGACTCGTGTCGCTCTAACGAAAGACTCACTCATCGTAAATTCTTCCCAAGGAGGTGGCAGTAAGGACACCTGGGTACTACGTTAGCCAACTCTATCATGCTCTCTCGTGTCGCTAATACTTTGTTCTGGATGGTCCGCTATGTGGAGCGTGCAGACAATCTTGCTAGATTGATTGATGTCAACCAACAACTCCTGCTAGACTTTGAGCGGCTTGATAGCGAGCGTCTGCGTGGTTTCTGGCAGCCGATCATTCTAAGCACGGGTGACGAGGAGGCTTTTAGCACGCTCTATGATGAAACGGGCAGTGATGAGGTCATCAATTTCTTGACCGATGATCCTAGAAATCCTAACAGTATTACATCGTGCATAGGTCTAGCGCGGGAAAATGCACGCACAGTGCGGGATCAATTGTCAGATGAATTGTGGGAGGAGTTGAACGCACTGTATTTGTTTTCTCGCTCGGATGATGCTCGCAATTTGATTCGGTCAGATCCTCCACGGTATTATGAAAATATCCGCCGCTCCGCAGTGACGTTTCTTGGGATTGCGGCTTCGACAACCTCGCGCAATGAAGCATGGGAATTCATGGACTTAGGTCGGCACTTGGAGCGGGCAGATAAGACCACTCGTTTTATCGATGTTTCTAACTACTTGCCACCGCTTGCGGATGGTATCGAGAGCGGCTCGCCGGGAATTCTTCACTGGACTGCGGTGCTACGATCGTGTGGGGCGATGGGGGCTTTTCGCTCGATGAAAGGTGAGGTGACCGCGCGTGGCGTTGCGGATTTTCTGATTTTTTCCAAGGACTTTCCACGGTCAGTCCGTTACTGCCTCGAGAGGGTGGACGCCAGCCTGCATGCGATTTCTGGCACGCCTCGGGGTGCATTTTCTAACGAAGCCGAACGCGAGTCCGGTCGTCTGCTCGCGGAACTTAATTTTGGCTCAGTCGACGAGGTTTTCAAATCTGGGCTGCATGATTATCTCGATGCCATGCAGAATCGATTCAACCACATCGGTGAAAAAATATTTGAAACGTATGTTTTGATGCCAGAGAGTCTTGATCTCAGCCCATGGGCCCAGCCTCACACGCTCTCGGCGATCGCTGCGTGGCAAATGGAGCAGCAACAGCAACAGCAGTGAATCTCCAACAAGATCCAGTACCGCGAACGAATGGAATGAAGCTAGCGGTCTATCACCGCACTTCTTTTCATTACGCTGCACCCGTGGTCCAAAGCATGAACACGCTGCATTTGGAGCCAAGGACGTTTCCCTATCAGAAAACAATCAGTGCATTGGTTCGGGTAATCCCCGCAACGAGGGTCCGGCGGTTCACCGATCTTTTCCAAAATATCACCCACCATTTCGAACTTCCTAATCCTCACTCCAAGCTGGAGATCGAAAGCCGCATCCGCGTGCACAATCTCCCATTGGATATTTCTATGCGCAGTCGTGAAGCGTCCCTGGCAGAGTTGAATGATTCATCGATTCGGGAATTGATATGGCCTTACTTACAGGAAAGTCGCTGGGTGTCGCGCTACCCAGAAGTCTGGCGTCAGGCGTTAGATATCGTAAGTTCACGCGCTTCTGTTTTCGACCAAGCATGTGCTTTGATGGAATGGATTCATCATGAATTTGAATATCGCCCTGGTGTGACCGGCGTGGACACCCACTTGGTCGAGGCTTTTCAAATGAAGCGTGGCGTCTGCCAAGATTTTACCCATGTCATGCTAGGTCTTTGTCGTTCGTTAGGCATTCCAGCTCGCTACGCATCGGGTTACCTATACAATGGTCCACGCGATACCTTGGTGGGTGCTCAAAGCTCTCACGCGTGGTCAGAAGTTTACTTGCCGGCTGCGGGATGGATTGGTTTTGATCCAACAAACAATACTCTGGCGGATGAACGCTACATCAAGGTTGCGGTCGGTCGTGACTACGAAGATGTCGCGCCTGTTAGGGGTAGCTACAGCGGCACGGGTCACTGCCAAATGTCGGTCGAGGTGGCGGTGGAAAGAATTTAGTTAGACCTGTCTGTGCGGAGGCTTGTGGGTAGGATTATGGTGGGTGAATTTTATGATTCATTGATTTTCATGGCTTTAAATTTACCTTGGCAAGCCTGAGTGAAAAGCCAAAGTCTCTTCCAGATACCCATTTCCGTCAAAAAACCACCGAGTCTCGGCGTGAATCTGTGAGCCGTTTTTAAAATGAAAACAGCATGACGGACTTGGTATTATTCGATTAGATCATTATGCTTAAATCATCCATTTACTCAGTAAATTCGCTCAGCACTTCACTTGCAGTCGTCGCCCTTTCGGTCATTCCATCCACCCTCCAAGCGGCCGATGGAGTTCCAGTCTCGGCGATCAATTCTGGCGACACCGCATGGATGCTCACCTCGACTGCGCTAGTTCTTTTCATGATGATTCCAGGTCTCGCGTTGTTCTACGCCGGTTTGGTGAAATCTCGCAACGTGCTCTCGATATTCATGCAATGCTTTGCGCTAACGTGCATCATGAGTCTGCTCTGGATGGTCTGCGGATACAGCCTCAGCTTCACGGATGGTAATGCCTTCATCGGCGGATGGAGCGCGTGTTTCCTCCAAGGAATCACTCCAGATTCAGTGCCGCGTTCCGATGCTCCGACCATCCCCGTGCTCTCGCACTTCGCCTATCAAATGATGTTTTTCCTCATCACTCCCGGTCTGTTCATTGGCGCCTTCGCCGAGCGGATGAAATTTT
>VFJU01000381.1 GCA_009885905.1 Verrucomicrobiota bacterium | reverse complement strand
TTGCCCTGTGCCGTTGATTTCGATGGCGCCGCCTTCGAGGATCATGCCTCCATCGAAGACGCGCAGGCCGAGCGCGGCGGCAATCTTGCTAGGGACGGTGTTGTCCAAGTCCCAAGGTGGAAATTTTCCACCCCATGCATTGAACTCCCAGTCGGTGACGGCCACTTCTCCCGTGGTTGAATTTTTTACGAAAATGGGTCCGTGATCCCGACACCAGACGTCGTTGTGTGGGATGTCAAAAAGTTCGATGCGCTCCGGTACGGATTTCGAACGGTTGCAGGCGGCGGTGATCGCTGCGTGGTCGCATCCGGGTGCGTTGATGCGGACGGGTTCAAAACGCGAGATCGCGGCGGCGATTTCCGCAAATTTGCCCCATATCATCTCCCTCTTAGCACCACCCCAGTGGCGAGGATCCTCAACCGGCCATGAAAGCCAGACGGCTTCTTGGGGTGACCATTCGGGTGGCATTGCAAATCCTGCGTCGGCAGCTGTCATGGATGGACGATGGGCGATGCATGGCGACTAGTTCCAGCTTTGATTGGGTTAAATTTCCTTGGTTTATTGCCTTGGTGTCCGAGTGAGATGGTTCTTCAGACGCTGGACAAACTCGGTAGGCTCTGGCATGCACCCGTGTCATGTCCGAGTTAGCGAAAGCCTACGAACCTCAAGCGGTGGAAGCCAAGTGGTATGCTGCTTGGATTGCCGGAAAATGCTTTGAAGCTGACCCATCTTCGGTGAAGGAAGGGTATTCGATCGTGATTCCGCCACCGAATGTTACTGGAATATTGCACCTTGGGCATGTTTTGAACAACGCGCTCCAGGACATTCTCGCTCGCCGAGCGCGGCAGAATGGCAAGGAAGTTTTGTGGCTACCGGGTACCGATCACGCCGGAATTGCGACGCAGGCTCGCGTCGAGCGGGAGGTACGCGAGAAGGAAGGGGTGAGTCGCCGCGATCTGGGGCGTGACGAATTTCTCAAGCGCGTTTGGGATTTTAAAAACAAGCATGGCGACATCATCATTAACCAACTCAAGCGTCTCGGCTGTTCGTGCGATTGGGGTCGCGAGCGTTTCACGATGGACGAGCCATACACCGAGTGGGTGAGCCATGTTTTTGTGGAGCTATTCAAAAAGGGGCTCATCTACCGCGGTAAGCGGATGGTGAACTGGTGTCCGGTTTCTCTAACAGCCCTGTCTGACGAGGAAGTGATCATGACGCCGCAGCGTTCCAAGTTGTATTTTATGAAATACGAACTCGCCGACGCACCAGGTGAGTTCTTGGAAATTTCAACCACGCGTCCTGAAACTCTAATGGGTGACGTGGCAGTGGCGGTGAACCCGAAAGACCCACGTTTTTCCAAGTACATTGGGCGTAGGGTAAACCGACCGTTTCCACATGCGGAAATTCCTATCATCGCAGATGACCATGTTGACATCGAGTTTGGTACGGGGGCACTTAAAATCACTCCAGCGCATGACAAGGCGGACTTTGAGATTGGCTTACGGCACGAATTGGAAATCATCGATGTTCTAACACCAGACGCGCACATCAACTGTCCGGAATGTCCTGATCTTCACGGTCTAGACCGGATCGTCGCTCGCAAGCGAGCGGCGGCGAAGTTAGAAGAAATGGGACTTCTGTTGAAGGTTGAGGAGTACGAGAACAATGTCGGGTTCTCCGAGCGTGGACACGTGCCGATTGAGCCTCGCATTTCGATGCAGTGGTTTTTGAAATACCCATGCATCAAAGAAGCAGCGGATGCAGTGGCAAAGGGCGATATCAAATTTCGTCCCGAGCGCTGGGCGAAGACTTATGCACACTGGATGGAAAATCTCCAAGACTGGTGCATCAGTCGCCAACTGTGGTGGGGGCACCAAATTCCTGTCTGGTATCGCAAGGACAAGCTCGATGATTTAAAAAATGCGGAAGCGTTAGGTATGGTGGATTTCTCTGCTGGAGATATTCATGTCGGTGTGGTAGCTCCTGCCGATGCCGCCAACTGGTCGCGTGACGAAGACGTGATGGACACGTGGTTCTCGTCGTGGCTATGGCCATTTGCGACGATGACAAACGTCGGTGAGCAAACCGAGACATTGAAGAAATTCTATCCGACGGATGATCTTGTCACCGGTCCTGACATCATTTTTTTCTGGGTCGCTCGGATGATCATGGCGGGCTACGAATTCACGGGTGAGTTGCCTTTCAAGAACGTTTATTTCACATCGATCATTCGCGATCTCAAGGGGCGTAAGATGTCGAAGTCGTTAGGAAACTCGCCAGACCCGATCGACCTGATGGAGAAATACGGCGCGGATGGTTTGCGCTTCGGACTGATGCGGATCGCCCCGGTGGGTAGTGATTTGCGCTTTGATGAAGTTTCCATCGAGGAGGGTCGGAATTTTGCTAACAAACTCTACAATGCTTGTCGATTACGCCAGATGGGTGGAGAACCTTATCAGTCGTTAGAAAGTATGGATGGGTTGAACCCGTTTCATATCAATGCGATGGCTAAACTTGACGAGCTGAGTTTGGATCTCGAGCGACTGTATGCGGATTACCGCTTTGGAGAAATCGGTCACCGATTGTATGAATTTCTATGGAATGATTTTTGCGACAAGTTTCTCGAGGCGCTCAAGCTCGACTTGCGTGACACTGCGCCACCGGAAGTGAAAGAACGGACGTTGGGGGTTTTCGATGTGATCATGGGTCGTTATTTGCAGTTGTTGAGTCCTTACATGCCACACGTGACGGAAGAACTTTCCGAGCGAATGGGTTACGTGGCACCGGATGAGTTTCTCATGCAAAAACGTCTACCTAGCAAACCGTTACTCGCCGGAATTTCCTCGGAAAAAATTACTGCCGCACAAACCTTGGCAGGCGAGATCTATGAATCCGCTGGCCGCATGCGCAATCTCAAGGCGGAGTACAAGATGGGTTCTCGCAAGGACATTAAGTTCGTAATCAAGGCCGCACCTGAATGGCTTGCCGCTCAAACAAAGACGCTCGCGTTGCTCGTCGGGGCAGGGGAGATCATGCTAGATTCGGACTATGACGCGCCGAAAGGTACCCCAGCCGCGGTCACAGGAATCGGGGAAGTTTACATGCCGCTGGACGGATTGATCGATGTGGAAGCCGAACGCACGCGCTTGTCTAAAGAGATTTCAAATATCGAAATGGAAGTCAAAAAGTGTGAAGGCAAGTTGGGAAATGCCAGTTTCGTAGACCGCGCACCACCAGAGG
>VFJU01000504.1 GCA_009885905.1 Verrucomicrobiota bacterium | reverse complement strand
CTCGACGAATCACCAACCCGCTCGGGTGGTCGAACAGATCAAAAGTGACGTGCGGAAATACCTCAAACGTGAGCGGAAAAAATCTCTACCAGAGGGTGTAGATTTTTGGGATTTTGACTGCAAGATCGGTCAGTTAGAAGCCAGTCCTGATTCCAAACATGTCGAAGAACTCGGTGCCGCAATCGATCAAGCTGTCACTAACGGAAGCACTTCAGTCTACATCGAAATCATCGCGAAACCCGGGCATCGGCAGAAAAAGTGAGCGTGTAGCGCGATCGATGCTAGCCATTACGCCCGCGTCACCCAGCGGAGTTTGGCGGAACTACTTCTTGGATTCATTCGCCGTTCTTCTGGCCCAGCAACGGTAGCTCCTTCACTCATTTCAAAAAAGATCCCATCGCGAACACCTTGTCTCATCGCTTGTTTTACCCGGCGATCTTCGCCCGAATGAAAGGTAAGGATCGCGGCGCGCCCGCCAGGCTTGAGGCATTTCGGCAAGACCCTTAGAAAGGCCTCAAGTGCTGTAAACTCCTCGTTTACAGCGATACGGATTGCTTGAAACACGCGCCGCACCGTGAGTTCTCGCTCATCCTCGTCACTCACTCGGACGGATTCACGGATTGCCTGAGCAAGAGAAGTTGTATTCGCGAAGCGATGACCCGCTAGTGCCACGGCGATCGATTCC
This sequence comes from Verrucomicrobiota bacterium, assembly GCA_009885905.1. Lineage (GTDB taxonomy): Bacteria > Verrucomicrobiota > Verrucomicrobiia > Verrucomicrobiales > Akkermansiaceae > Luteolibacter. The sequence goes on along the minus strand of VFJU01000504.1, from coordinate 17,979 downwards.
GCACGCGGTTCATCCGCGTTCAGGTGAAGAGCCGTTTCTAACTTTTCCACGCTGGCCCGCACCAACCATTCGGCGGCTGTAAGACCTCGACTGGGGTTCATCCGCATATCAAGCGGACCGACTGATTTATAACTAAATCCACGTGCGGGGTCATCAAACTGCATGGATGAACAACCTAAGTCCGCGAAAATAAAATCCACCTCATGCGTCCCACGCTCCTCGAGCACTTTCGCAATCCCAGCGTAGTTAGATCGCACCGCCTCAAAGCACTCCACGCCGAATCCTAGCCCACGCAAGCGTGCTTCTGTCTTAGAAATTTCTAACGGATCCATATCCAGTCCCACAAGATTTCCGGTGGGTCCGATTTTTTCGAGTATCTTCGCAGCATGCCCACCATAGCCCAGCGTTGCATCCACCCCAGTCATTCCAAACTTCAATTGGAGAGCTTCTAACACTTCAGCAACAAGAATCGGAATATGTGAGCCTGCAGGGGTTTTTCCGGATGCGATCACCTTGGCGATCGTCTCCCCGTATCGTGCCGGATCGTGCTCTTTGTATTTATCCTCGAAGCGCCGAGGATTCTTTCCCCCATAACGTTTTCGCCGAGGCGGACGTGGAGTTTCATCACTCAAAATTCATTGTACTTGAGATTATTACCGCGAGATTTTTCTACCGAATAGCGCACCTCGTTGCGCGCGATTTTTGCTTCCATCACCTCGCCGAGCTTCATATCAAGATTGTCCGCAAATTCAAAAAGCAGGATCGCCACATCTGCGATTTCTGATGCAATTTCCTCACGGTTTTTTTCTAATCGTTTCTCAATTTGCTCCTCTTGCTGCCAGACGAAATGTTGCATCAGTTCCCCAGCCTCAGCAGCGATTGCCACAGCGAGGTCTTTGGCATTATGATACTTCCGCCAATCACGAGCATCCACAAAGGACTGGATTTTTGCGGTTAACTCGGAGATGGAATCGCTCATGAGAAAATTTTAACGGTAACGGACAGGGTGATCGAGAAATTATCCAGTGGATTGAGATGAAACCGATCCAAAAAAAGCCGCCTACGGATGACCGCAGACGGCTTTGTGAATCTATCGAAGAGGAGATTATTCTCCAGCAACTTCAACAACCTCTTCGGAGGCCTTTTTGGCTGCTTTTTTCTTGGGTGCTGGAGTTTCCGATACCTCCTTGGCGGCAACTTCTTCAACAACTGCATCCTCAGCAACCGCAGCGAGATCGACCCACTCGATGATAGCCATCGGAGCGGAGTCACTCATGCGGGCGCCGAGCTTGGTGATGCGGCAATAGCCACCTTGGCGATCCTTCGAAGCGGGTGCCGTTTCGGAGAAAAGCTTTTGAACCGTTTCCTTTTGACGGAGAAAAGCGATCGCCAAACGACGGGAATGAAGATCGTCGCGCTTGGCGAGGGTGATCAACTTTTCCGCTACAGGACGAAGTGCTTTCGCTTTGCCTAGGGTGGTTTTGATGCGGCCATGCTCGATCAGACTGATTGCCAAGTTGGCAAGCAGAGCCCGTCGGTGCGAGGCGTTGCGTTTAAGTTTAACTGTTTTGCTGCGATGTCTCATCGGGTGCTTCCGTTTCTAGATTTAAAGGTTAGTCGTCGAGGTTTTGCGCGATCAGATCAGCGAGACCGACTGGCGCTTCGTCTTCAGCGCCGAGGCGTGGGCCGCGGGATGCTGCTGCTGGTCCAGAGAGTAATGAAGATTCAAAAGACATACCGAGACCGAGACCAAGCTCGACGAGTTTGTCCTTGATTTCGTTGAGTGACTTTTTGCCGAAGTTGCGGTATTTGAGCATCTCTGCTTCCGACTTCATCGCGAGTTGGCCCACCGAAGTGATGTTCGCATTGTTGAGGCAGTTGGCGGCACGAACTGAAAGTTCAATTTCGTTGACCGACATGTTGAGAAGTTTCTTCAGTTGCGCATTTTCTTCGCTAGATTCAGCAGGAGCTTCCTCGAAGTCCACCGCGTTTTCATCGTAGTTCACGAAGACGTCGAGGTGGTGGCGGAGAATCGCAGAGGCTTGCAACAGCGCATCCTGTGGTGTGATGCGACCATCGGTCCAAATGTCGAGAATCAGTTTGTCAAATTCCGTCATCTGTCCGACCCGGGTGGAATCTACCGAGTATTTCACTCGAGTCACTGGCGAGAATATCGAGTCGATGGCGATCACGCCGATCGGTTGATCCTTGCGCTTATTTTCGTCGCCAGTGGAAAAACCACGTCCGACGCGCACTTCGAATTCGCAATCGAACTTCACCTTCTTATCGAGGGTGCAGATGATTTGATCCTTATTGACGATGTCGTAGATGTGATCTGGGAGGATATCGCCAGCAGTGACCACGCCTTCTTTCTCTACCTTAATGGTTAGAATGCGAGGATCTTTCTCGTTGTGGCTGAATTTGACTTTCTTGAGGTTGAGCACGATGTCCGTGACATCTTCCACCACGCCTGGAAGGCTGGAGAATTCATGCTGCACGCCTGCGATGCGGACCGAAGTGATCGACGCACCCTCTAAGGATGAAAGGAGTACGCGGCGGAGAGAGTTGCCGATAGTGTGACCATATCCACGCTCGAAAGGCTCGGCGATGAATTGTGCGTAAGTATCGGTGGCGGTTTCCTCGTTGCGAACGAGACGGTTAGGGAGCTCAAAACGAGCAAGTTTGACTGCTGACATGATATTAATTGGTTGCCGGGTTACCCTCTTGCGGGCAGTTTGCATCGGTTAGGATACGAACTAGAGGACCTACGGCGTGGAGCGATTGCCCGCGGGGGCGTGACTAAATATCGTCAAAGGGGGCTTGCATAGCATTTTTTCCCATATTTTTACAAATAATGAAAAGTTACCAAATCGGCACAAAAGAGAAAAATCACTAGCCATCCTGAGAATAATTGTGCTGACTGAAGTCGCAATCCACTACTAACTATGAAATCGAAAAAGAATATTACACGGTTTACCTATGAAACTGCCGCATTTGAAGGCTGGCGTCTGTGCATCAGCCGCGCCGGACACACCTTCACAAAGTATTTTCCCGACAAAAAGTTTGGCGGAGGAAAAAAGTCGCTTGCGGCGGCCGAGAAAGTTCTGGCTGAATTAAAAGTGATGATTGAAGGTGCTAAGCGTGTCGACAAGAAGTTCACCGCTGCCACCATCAAGAAGGGTGAAAAGATCATCCTCGACGCATTCAAATAAATCCGAGTGTTTATTTTTCGGAAGTTGCGCAAGTTTTACTTCGCTGCACTCTAGGTCATGCCTAATTCCGAAATTTCGGTAATCCACTGGTTTCGCCGCGATCTCCGAGTCGCAGACAACTTGGCTCTGAGCCACGCGGCGAAACTAGCAATTCCAGTTGTTCCCGTTTATATTTTAAGTACTTGGCGTGAGTCCCATCCCTGGACCGGTTTAAATCGCCAACATTTTTTGTGTGGCTCACTTGAGTCACTTGCGAAAAATCTCGAGACCCTTGGCGGTCGGATCATTATCCGTCAGGGCAAGGTCATCGACGAACTTCGCAAGATCATATTAGAGAGTCGGGCGGTCGCCGTTCACTTTAACTCCGATCCAGATCCCTTTGGTAAATCGGTCGAAAAATCTGTCACAGCGATGTGTCGAGAGCTCGGGGTTGAGTGCCACGCGCATGCCGACGTTTCGCTGCACACGCCAGATGAAATTCTCACCCTGAGCGACTTACCCTACCGAGTCTACACTCCCTACAGCCGAAACTGGCTCGCTCAGACGAAACCGTCGCCGGTCACCAAACCAAACCGCCTCGAAACTCCCGCAGAGATCAAATCTCTACCACTTCCAACGGTTGAGCATTGGGGGTGGAAAATTCCCCCAGCCCAGCTTCTTGAAACAGGCGAACGCGCCGCGCGCGAGCGACTGAAAACGGCCCTCAATGGAAAAATCCAGAACTACGGCAGCAAGAGAGATTTCCCAGCGGAAAATGGCACGGCACGAATTTCCCAAGACCTTCGCCACGGGCTGATTTCGATCCGCACGGTCTATGCGGAAGTGATGAAAGTCCGTGCAAATGCCCGCCCAGCCGAACAATCTGGTATCGATATCTTTATCAAGGAACTCGCATGGCGTGAGTTCTACTTCGCGATTCTTCATCACTATCCGAATGTGCTTGATGAGGAATTTAACGCAGATTGGCGAGGGCTACCTTGGGACGAACCAGGTGAAATGTTAGAATTATGGAAAGAAGGACGCACGGGGTTTCCCATCGTCGATGCTGGAATGCGCGAACTCAAAGCAACCGGATTCATGCACAATCGGGTCCGGATGATCACGGCAATGTTTCTAACAAAAGATCTCCACATTGACTGGAAACTCGGTGAATCATGGTTTATGCAAAATCTTTTAGATGGAGAAATCGCATCTAACAACGGTGGTTGGCAATGGTCGGCAGGAACCGGCGCCGACGCAGCCCCTTATTTCCGTATTCAAAACCCGTGGTCGCAGTCAGCGCGATTCGATTCCCATGGAATCTATATCAAAAGATGGATTCCCGAACTCGCGAACACCCACCCATCGCGCTTTCTAGAGCCTCCGAAGGATGGTCGACCGATTGCGGCAGGTTATCCATTGCCTTGCGTCGATCACAAGACCGAACGCGAACGTACCTTAGCGATTTTCAAGCATCACCGCGCAGCAAGTCGCTGATCAATTTTGGGGTTGCTTCACCAAGGTTTCGGCTAACTGCTTTAATTCCTCCACTGGGATCGCAAAACTTTCCGCCCGGTTTGCCCGAGCGATGTTCATCCCGACACACCGTCCATCCAAATCCAGCAAAGGGCCGCCTTGCACATGACGGCTGCCAAGAATGTCATGCTGAATCACACGCGGAAACCCACTGCGCCTGGGTGAATACTCTCCACTCATCTGATCGTTGCGATTCATTTGATCGGTGAATAACTCGCCATACGCAGACAGCCTCACATCTAATGAAATTTCTTTGCCCTCTCGACGAATGATCATTTGAATCGTAGAGCCAGCCTTACGATCTCTGAGTAACTCTCCTAGTTCTTCAATTTTTCTCACCGCCTTGCCGTCGATCGATAAAATCACATCGCCGTTTTTTAATCCAGCATCACTTGCCCCGCTCTTTTCATGCGCCTCTAACACTTCAAGAATTTTCGAGTTCGGTTTTAGCGTTACTCCGAGAGCTGCTCCTCCAGATGCTGGAATCTCTCGTGATTTTGCGCTTATGATACCTGCTAAAGCTCGCCGCGTTGTCCGCGTGGTTGCTCCGTTCGCGACCACCCACGTGCCTTGTGCCAAGTCGCTCGTGCTTGCAAAAACCACCGGAACTAATCCACTCGCTTCGATTTTGAGAAGTACGACGTCCCACAGCGGATCCTCCGCTAAAACTTTCACATCACGGTAAGTTGTCTGGTCAACCGTCGCCGATAAGCCAACCACCAAATCCACTTCACTCGCTTTCGCAAGAATCAATCCCTCTGAGGAAATAACCACTCCATAGCCAATTTCTTTGCGGCCATCTAACAATACAGCGCTCGAGCTTTGGAGGACCTTGCGTTGTGGTTCGAACGCCGCCAACACAGCCGTTCCAGTCGTCCGATAAGCAGAATCCAAACTTTGCTGACCGAGCGCAGGAAGCGCCAAGCCGTAGATGATAGAAAGTGAAATCCAGTTAGCGTTCACCAAGATTGAATGTGATAGTTTTTAATTTTCCCGCACGCTTGATCTCGAAGGTAACTTCATCGCCCGCGGAGAGATTTTTAAGTATTTCTTGCATTTGCTCGCGTTTTTCTAAGTGAACCTCATTGAGCTTCAAGAGGATATCTCCGTCCTTGATTCCTGCTAATTCAGCAGGACTTTTTAGTCCCACCTTGGTAACGATCAATCCGCCATCGCTAATCGAATTGGTAGCAAGTCCTAAGTAGCCATTTCCTTTTTCCGGTTTCTCCGCATAGGGCCCCTCACCGATGAATTCGCCGTTAATCAATCCGTCCCAGTTTGCAATAAACTCAGCCAAAGGAACATGCATGTTAACTTGGGCCTGCTGCCCAACCCGCGAGTGAATTCCCACCAGCTTTCCAGACAAGTCAAACAAAGGCCCGCCTGAATCACCACCGATTAACATACAGTCTGATTGAAAGGTCGCGCCCGCGATGCGCACCAGACGTCCTAACCGGACTACCGAACCACGTTCTTTGTCAAAGCCACCTGCATGACCTAACGAAAAAACCCAATCACCCAAGCGTGTCGACTCTGCTCGATCTATTTCAACAAAGGGATAGGTTCCCTTGTCTAAAATTTGCACCATTGCAGCATCTTTGTCCGCAACGAGTCCCAGCGTCTTCGCTTTCAATCGGGTCCCGTCTTCAAGAATCACGGTTGCTTTTTTATTTACCCTAGTGGCCACATGAGCAGCGGTTAGAACTAATCCATCTTCAGAAACAATCACCCCAGTCCCAGAACCTTCGTCAATTTCAATGCACACGGTTGCCGCTCGTGCTTGTGGTAAGACGCGCTCCACCGATTTTTGAATCGTCTCCAAATCTTTCCGACTCTCGGGTGCCGTAAGGTCATTCACAGCCTCGCGGGCATTGAGACGCATGGAACCGCAAAGCAGCAGTGCGATCATTGGAAAAATCCTCGTTAACATCGTCGTCATTATAAGTTCAACATTTGAAATCCTAGCAACACACCGATGCTCACGCAACTCACGCCTTTACGAGTTTACGAAAGAGTCCCACCCACTCCCGCCCTTCTCTTCCCGGATAAGCTGCAGCAGGAACCCACCCATCCAACCGCTCAAACCATGGAGAAAACCACTTATCCAAGTCCTCCAACGACACGCCAAACGGCGGACCAGTCGCATCCTCCCCCGGATCAAACGGCGTCAGAAAAAACACACCTGCCAGCACCCCCCCGTCCACCAGACAACCCGCCGCCGCTGCCACATAGCGCGCACGATCACTTGGATCGATCGCACAAAAACAGGTATGCTCCCAAATCGCCGAAAACTGTCGATCCACCTGCCATTTCGGATCAAAGAAATTTCCAAGTTCGTAAGATTCTGCTCCCACATGCTGAAATTCGCGTGCCCGATCCAATGCGGAGGGAGCTAAATCCACACCCACTACCGAGATTCCCATACTTGCCAGCACCCGCACATCGTGACCCAGACCACACCCGGGCACTAGCACCGGTCCCAATCCCCAGTCTCGAAATTTTTCTAACAATTCAATCAATGCTGGCGAGGCCGATCCCTTTTCCCATGGGGTGTCTCCCGATTGATAACGCAATTCCCAATCTACCATGACTTATATTTATCCATCATGAGTCACTTTACAAGTAACCAACTCGTCATTGTCACCGATGCAAAGAATCTGGCACTTGATCACGCTGAGATGCAGGAGAAATAGTCGCATTGGCAAAGGAAATCACGGCGCCCACGCCAGCGCCATTGGCACCGCCCAGACGGGGTTCGACATCGAATAACGGGAAATGATATCGAGCGCGGATTTTTATCCTGCGGAGAAATATAAAAGCAATCAGCGAGATGAAAACTAACAAAGCCACAAAAGGTGAAAACTGAATTGCAAGAGATTGCAGCCGACGTAACTTTTCAGATTTTGCCAACTTGGCAGCACTCAAACGATTTTCTACAGTTAAGACAGGACGAACATCTCTGGCAGCCGCTTCACCCGCCAACATACGCTCCATCCAGTAGATACGAATAGACATCTGAGCGAGGAAACTTTCGAGCTGCTCAGATGGCTTCGTCTTCGCAAGCGCCTGCATGATCGAGCTTTCCAGTGCACGGTTTCGCTCGGCGACCGAGATCGCTTCGGTGATTGACGGACTGAGAGAGAAGACCGAGCGCTGCGGTGCACCAAGATAGTAATCCACGACCACCGCCGGACGGCCTGTAGAAAAAAAACGTGAAAGCCTGTCTTGTTGATCGATCTCGCTAGGAATTTGCTGATCGCCGCCGATCACGTAAACAAAAAGATCTATCGATGAATCGCCAGCGTGATAGTTGAGAAATTCTAGTCGTTCCTGGAAGGTAGACGAGCCGAGAAGATTTTGTGGATCAATCAGAAATTGACTGGGACGTTCCGCCAAATATGCCGGCAAAAACTCTTCAGAAACTTTGATGAATTTTGATGGTTCTTCGACAATTTTTTCAGTCAATGCTAATTCCACTTGTGCTGTCTCGACAGGGGTATCCGTGGCTTCGACTTGTGCGATCGCACTTGAATGGATGCCTGCAGCCAAGGCAAGCCAGAACCATTTCATGAGTCCACCTCCTGCTTTACTTCCGCAATGACACCGCCAGAAATTGCAGCATTGCTGGCATTCCTAGATCCATCTAACCGAGCAGGCCCCGAGACTTTTTGCTCAAAAAATTTAGGCTTACGCTTTGCTTGCTGACTCTTTTTTTGAAGTACGAGGTCAAGGTGAGTCAGACATCTTAAAATTCCATCAGCGTAATTCCCCTCTAACCAATGTGCGTGAGCTCGGGACAAACATTCAAAGGTGTCGACTTCATCCAAAAATGGATCCAACAAATAACCGAAAACCATGCCGGCCGCCTTAGACTCTGGATCAAGAATTAAGAAAATTCCAGCATCATTGGACTTGTCAGCAGCCACATCATCTAACACGGATCGATTAAGTAACCAAAAACCAAACTGCCGAACGTCTGCAATCTCGCCCAAAGTACACGTATAGATTGATAAGAAAATTTGTGGAAACCGAAGGGTGATTTTTCTCATCGCGCACTCCACTCGCCCACGATCGCCTCGGGGAAGAATACCGGCGTTATCCGTCAGGGAGAGAATATGTATTTCCGTGGCGCCAAAGCGGGCTTCGGCATCCGCAAGCGTGAATCCACAATGCGGACAGGACGCCGCAGCTCGATGAATTCGCTGGACACAGCGCGGACACTTCATGTTCACAAGATTTTTTTAAAGATAAACAAATTATCAGTCAAAACGAATTATCATGAATAGTAGATTCATGACGCTCATCGATATCGGCATTTAGGTCGCTGGGTGCGGCCGAACCAATGGACCCTCTCGTATCGAAATCAAAGACAGAAATTTTCCCACTTCCACTGGGCTAAATTTCACACTAGCATGAAATATCTTAATTTAAAAACTACCACACCAGCGATTCTCAGCACATTTATTATCCAAATATGAAACCACCACCGATTGACAACGTCGTCACTTTCAACCGACTCAATTTAAACTTTTCGCCCAAGTGGTGGATCCTCGTTCCGCTCGCAGTCTTCTTGCTGATCGGAATTTTTTCTGGTTATTACACCGTAAGTCCTGAGTCGGAAGCAGTCGTCCAGCGCTTCGGAAAATTTAAGGAGGTTGCCAAACCCGGTCTCCATTTTAAGCTGCCATACGGCATCGACACAGCAAGCATCGTTCCGGTTCGCCGCCAATTGAAGCTAGAATTCGGATTCATCAGTGATGGCGCGACAAATCCTGACCAGGCCAGTGAAAGCCCAGAACTGGAAAGGGACATGGTTACAGGTGACCTAAATGCCGCGCAGGTCGAGTGGATCCTTCAATACAGCATTTCATCGCCACAAGACTACCTATTCCAAGTTCGCGACCCAGGGGGCACGCTCCGAGATCTCACGGAGGCGGTGATGTGCGAAGTCATCGGTGACCGTACCGTCGATGAAGTTCTAACAATCGGTAGAACCGAGATTGAAACCGAAGCTCTCATCCGCCTGAAGTCTTTGTTAGCAAATCTCAATATGGGCATCAACGCCGAACAAATTCAACTCAAGAACGTCCACCCGCCGGCTCCTGTGCAACGTTCCTTTGACGAGGTGAATCGTGCTCAACAGGAACGTGAGCAAATGATCAACGAGGCCAACGGTGAATACAATCGTGTCATCCCCAAAGCAAAGGGCCTCGCTGACCAACGCATCTCTGGCGCTGAAGGATTCGCCGTCCAAAGAATCAACGAAGCCGAGGGCGATGTTGCTCGTTTCAAGGAGCTTCTCATCCAATACGACAAGGCCCCCGCGATCACCAAGCAACGCCTCTATCTAGAAACTATGAACGAAGTCCTACCCAATCTTGGTTCTAAAATCATTATCGACGAGGACGCCAAGCAGTTCCTCCCGCTCATGAACTTGAAATAAAACAACGGTCCAATTTACTTATTATGAAAGTCACTTCCATTATCCTCAGCTTATTCGTTCTATTTGTTGGCATCCTTATTTTTTCTAGCAGCGCATACACCGTCGATCAAACCGAGCAGGTCTTCATCACCGAGTTCGGCAAACCTGTGGGCAATCCAATCAACTCGGATCCCGCGGTCAATGAAGCCGGTCTGCATTTTAAAAAACCCTTCATTCAGCAAGTCAATCGCATCGAAAAGCGTATCTTGGAATGGGATGGTCCAGCCACCGAAATGCCTACCCGCGACAAACTCTACATCAGCGTCGATAACTTCGCCCGTTGGAGAATCTCAGACCCAAAGACCTATTTCGAGAAGCTTCGAGACGAGCGCAGTGCACTCTCGCGCCTGGACGATATCATCGGCAGTGAGACGCGAAACGTGATCGCCTCACATGATCTCATCGAAGTCATTCGCAGCGAAAAAAACCGCAAACCATCTCGCGATGAAACACTCACCGCCGCTAATTCCAATCTCGGCATGCTACCTCCGATTCAGTTTGGTAGGAATTCTCTCGATCAGCAGATTCTAAAAGCTGCTCAGCCCAAAGTTAGATCATGGGGAATTGAGCTGCTAGATGTTCAGTTCAAGCGCATCAACTACAAGCCAGGGGTGATTGATAAAATCTATGCGAGAATGGCATCGGAGCGCCAGCAGATTGCCGACCGATTCCGCTCGGAAGGTGCTGGAGAAGCTGCCAAAATTATCGGTCGTAAAGAACGTGACCTTCTATCGATTCAATCGGAAGCCTATCGCAAGGAACAAGAAATCAAGGGCAAGGCGGACGCACAAGCCACAGGAATTTATGCGCTAGCGTACAATTCTAACTCATCCGCCGCTGACTTCTATCAGTTCGTCAAGACTTTAGACACCTATAAAAAGACACTCGGCAAAGATACCACTACCATCTTCACCTCAAACAGCGATCTCTTCCGCCTCTTCAAGCAGATCAATCCTCCCACCAAACCCTAAACGGTTCACCATGCAGCGTTGCGCCTGCAAAAAGCGACGTCTGAAGCTCCACGCAATTTCCACACAAAGAATCGATCCAAAACGCACAGCATCAAAAAGCGACATTGATGCTCCGTGCTGGGAATCTCGCTTGCCGCATCATTGTCTCACGCCTACGTTTCCGCCCGATGTTCACTTGGATTGCAAACACCCTGCGCCGACCCACAACGTGGCTGACCGGCTTGTTTCTACTGGTATGCGTCCTCGCGCCGGCGCTTGCAGAGGGCGCCCCGCCTATCCAATCCGCACAATTCGACCCATCAGATGTCTATTTTCAGGGTTTTCTCGCAGTTCGCGCCGCAGAACAACTTGAAGCCAACGAAGACTTTATTGGAGCTCAGGAAAAACTCGAAAAGGCTCGCAAGCTCATCGACATGGTTCGCCGTTACTACCCCGACTGGAAACCAGAAATGGTGGCAGGTCGCAGTGCAAAAAATGCCGAAGCTGAAACACAACTTTTTCCAAAAGCGCAAAATCAACGACGGAAAAATCAAAATGCCGTTGCTGAGCTTGAGGGTGGTGTGAAAACTTCAGGTACCACTTTGGACTCAGCTCCAGATAACATACCTCCGGGTCTCGATGTTCTGTCAGATAACCCCATCGCATCTCGGCGCCTTTCCGAAGCAGAGGCAGAAGTGAAACGCCTCCAAGCAATTTCTAAATCGAGTTACTCAAATAACAATGCCGTTTCTAACAACGCAATCCGAGCACAGATCAACGCAGCAGAAAATGAGGTGAAGACGCTGCGTGCGCGCCTCGCATCTAACCCACTTCAAAATGAACTGAATTCTCTCAATCAACGCATCACGGGACTTGAACAAGAACGCGATGCAATGGCGATGGCTCTCACTCAAAGCCGAACCGCCCACACCGAAGCTCTCTCACGCAATGCCATTTTAGAAGCCGACCTCAAAGTGATGCAACAAAAGCGTGCCGATCTCGACCGCGATCTTAAAATAGAAAGAAACATTGCCAACTCGGTCGTCTCCGGTCAACAGAGCCAACTTCTCGCTCTCGAAAATGAACTCACTCAGAAAAACGGTGAACTCAAAAAAGCAAACCAACGCATCACAGGGTTGATCGACGAACTCCAAGAGAGCAAAGACGCATTCTCTGCATTGCGCGACGAGCGCAACTCACTGCTTCAGGAACGCGATCAAATGAGCGCCTTACTCAAACTCAATGAAGAAGGGCGAATTCAAGATTTGATCCAACAAAACATGGGACTGGCCAAGAATCTCCGCCAAGCGAGCGAGCAAGTCGCACGACTCAATGTCGATAATAACGCCGCCAAGGATGACATCATCGATGCGCTTCGCGATCTAGCGATTGCCAAAACACAGATCAACAATCTCCACCAAGAACGCCGCGAACAAGACAACCGCCTCACGGAGTTAGAAAAGCGACTTCGCGGCGAGGAAAATGCTCTATCAAGTGGTAAAATTGCCGTAGACCCCGCCGAAATAGCCGTTCTGCGTGATATCATCAAACGACAACTGCGTGTCCAAGAACGTCGTCGTCAGGCACGCGATCTGCTTATAACAGCCGTCAAGGATATGGGCTCAAAAGACGAGCGCATCTCAGAAGCGGTCAACCTTTTCGAGGGTCAGGAAATTCAACTGACCGCCGAAGAACAACGCGTCATCGCTGCCAAGCAAGTGGATGGCGAATTCATCTCACCGTTTGCCCAAGACAGAGCAACGGTCGGGCGCAACACCGCCGATTTAAACCGCGACATCGCAGTTTTTGAGCGCACCGCAGAAAAATCATTCACTGCTGGACGCTATCTTCCGACACGAGAACTTTTCCAAATGATCGTCGAACAGCACCCAGGCCACATCCCAGCACTGTGCAAGCTCGGCATCGTCAATCTCAAACTCCTAGATACCTCCGCTGCCATCGATACTTTCCAACGTGCGGTGGAACTAAATTCGAATAACTCATACGCCTATAGAATGCTCGGTTATTCTTTCATGCTATCTGGCAACCTAACAAGTGCAGAAGTGCATGCCAATCGTTCTGTGGAACTCACACCCAATGACGCGAAAAGCCAACTTCTGCTCGCAGCAATTTACTACCGCATGGGACGCAAGTCGGAGTCTGAGTCACATTACAAAGCATCGATCCGCGCCGACCCGATGCCCAGTGAACCCTACTACAATCTCGCTCTGCTCTGTTCGAAAAATCAGCGTATCGACGAAGCGAGAAATTACTACCAACAGGCACTCGAGCGCGGTGCCGTGCCTGACTTGAAGCTTGAAAAACGACTCAACCCACCGTGAAGACTTTTCATTACGTAATGTTGCTGTTTTGCTTTTTACTGGTGTCTTGTGCCTCCGATTCTGCAAAGCAAAAGGACAAATCAACCACCACATCGCCACGAAAATCTTTGAGCGAGCGCATGGGAGATAAAAACGGCTACAAACAGGACTCCGAAGGTAACTGGACGGTTCAAAGTGACCAACGAAGTCCATACGAGAGTAAAGGGACAACCTACGACGCGAAAAAAAGCTTCTCGAAAAGTACTTACAAGACCGGCGATTTCGCGAAAAAATCTTGGTGGGGTAAAAAAGAATATGACCGTAAATCCTACACTGGAAATACCGACGGAAGCCGATTCCAAAAAAAGTCACCTCTTCAAGGCGAGAAAGCTCCCGAGGCTAAGGAAGAAGCCAAAATTGCAGGACCTTACCAGACCAACACCTACGCCACAGGCACCGCACGCGAGGCTAGCACCTCAGCGATCGAAAAGCCTTCTAACGCAGCCATCGAAAGTCGCCAAAAAAAGTTTCCGCAACCGGAAATTATCGATTGGAAAGAACGACGATCACTCAGCGTGGATCAGTCAAAAGGTATTCTGGGGCACTGACTGGCACCTCATCTCCCACCAAGGCAAGCGAGTCCAATAGCAGTTTTTTAATTGTATCCCAACGCCATGGACGTCCTTCTAAGAAGAATGACTGCGACACAGAAATTTTCAGCTGGGCATACTGAGTTGAGGGAAATGCCGCGCTCAGTTCAGATCCTAACGGATTGATCACCACGCCCTTCACCTGCCTTACATCCAAGTCCGCCGCGACCAAACGAGAACGCCATGCGTTAGAAAAACTCTCAGCCAGTTCACCCCCTACTGGAGTCTCTAACAAAATCATTCCATCAGTCGCAGCATCCGTGTGAACCATGAGATGCAGCACCGCGTAATGACGACGCAAATCTTCCGCAATACGCTGCTTTAGCTGAGTTCGATAAGGCCGCTCATGACGGTCGGCTAATTTTGGACGCGTCAGCTCGGGGAGTTTTAATGCAAAACGACTCCAGCGCGAATCTCCGTCTTTTTCTAGGTCAATCAACAACCGAGTCACGTCACCGTGAACCAGAGGGGTGCGAAATTTCATCGCGAAGCCTTGAGCAAGGTTCAATGACCCCGGTTCCCAACCCTCCGTGGATGCAACCACCTCTTCAAAACCCCTGAAAATTTCGCGATATGCTTCGGGTACCGCACAGGTCGCATTGTTACAACTAAAGAGAAAGGCTATCATTCAATTAAAGTATTCTGATGCGACTAAAGTATTCCTAGAAATATCCCCCAATGCAATCCCACAAATTTAAGATCGCTGAATTTGTTCTTCTCCAACGCCGAGGGCCACGCCGCACATTACGCACAAAACTTTTTTCTCGTCCTGCCACCCCGCTCTCCCCCACCCTCCGCCCGCAATGCTCAAGGCCGGAATCGTAGGACTACCCAATGTCGGAAAATCGACACTCTTCAATGCTGTCACCCGCACTCGTAAGGCGGAGGCTGCTAATTATCCATTCTGCACGATCGATCCAAACGTCGGGATCGTCAGCGTGCCCGATCCTCGCCTCGCGGTTCTCTCTAAAATCTCTGGCTCACAAAAATTGGTGCCGACCGCAATCGAGTTTGTCGACATCGCAGGGTTGGTAAAAGGCGCATCCGAAGGCGCGGGTCTCGGCAATCAATTTCTTGCAAACATTCGTGAGACCGATGCCATCGTGCAGGTGGTTCGGTGTTTTGAAAATGACGACATCATCCACGAACTCGGATCGGTTGACCCGATTCGCGACATCGAAATTATCAATTCGGAATTGATTCTCGCGGACATGGCATCGCTTGAAAAACGTCGCCACTCGCGAGAGAAAAAAGCCAAAGGCGGCGACAAAGAAGCGAAGAAAGAAGTCGAGTTGATCGACATCATCATGCCTCATCTCGACCAGGGAAATCCCGCGCTCACCATTGACTTCAGCGACGACGACCGCGCGATCGTGAAAGATTTCTTCCTGCTTTCTTCGAAGAAGACGATTTACGCCTGCAACGTTGCTGAGGATGAACTAGCCGGGGCGATCGAGAACCCAGACTCGCATGCACAAGTTGCACGCGTCCGCAAGTTTGCTGCCGAACAAACCGGCTCTGAGGCCGTTGTCATTTCTGCTAGAATTGAGGAAGAACTCAGCGACATGCCAATCGAAGAAGCTAACGAATTTCTCACTGACATGGGTGTGACAGATTCCGGTGTATCCGCACTCATTCGAGGAGTCTACCACCTCTTAGGCTTGCGCACTTACCTAACAACTGGCGTTCAGGAAACCCGAGCATGGACAATCATCGCTGGCGACAAAGCACCTGCCGCAGCGGGTGTCATTCACACGGATTTCGAGCGCGGCTTTATTGCAGCAGAAATTGTTCACTACGATGACCTCGTCGCCGCAGGGACCAAGGCCGCGGCCAAAGTAGCGGGTAAGGTTCGCATCGAGGGAAAGGAATACGTCGTTAAAGATGGCGACGTGGTGGAATTCCGTTTCAACGTCTGATAGAAAACTGGGGGACTGCGGCTAAACCGGTAAGTCCATCCCCACGAGATCTCGGTCGTTGCGAGCAGTTTCCAAGAATGACTCGTCCATGGTGATCGCTTGTTGCAAATGACTGCGTGCCCGTGGTCCCTCGCCGAGCGTCCACAAATAACAGGCAAGATTGTAGTGGAAAACTGCCATTTCAAACAACGTCTTTGGACCACGAAGGAGTTGATTGCATGCCGCCAGAGTGTCACCGGTTTCATGGAGGCAAAAGGCCGCTTGCAGGAAAAACTCGGGCTCATCCTCCGCTTTTAAGCATAGCAAACGCGCGGTCTCGGAAGCCGCATTCCATTGCTCACGCTCGATTTGAGCCGTCAATTTCAGTTCGAGAGGGGCACGCAGGCGCTGGACCTCTGCAGGCAGTGCCTGCAGTTCGTAGAGAGCTTCGTCCGCAAGCCCTAGTTCTAGCCACCCAGAGGCTGCTCGTAACGTTTTAGTCACCGCCATGGGCTGGACAGTAAAACAACAATTTGGTGGTGGCAATCGTTCCGCTCTAAAAATTCCACTCCCACGACGAAGCACCCAAGGATCTACCCAAAAAAGAGACTTGCCGAATCTCATCTTCCCCCTTACTTAATAGCTCAAGACGCAATCAGTCTGTCTGGAAGAATTCATTTCTTTCTGCAAATTGTCGCGATGATCCCCGGCTCCCGCCGCTCAATGATTTCACTGGAACGATACGACTTGAATCTCACAACCGATCTTTTGGATCGGTTTAGACCTGCGCTCTCCGATCTATGATTCGGCGCATGGTCCATCGTTCCGCACCCCTCTTCGCATCGAATTCGTGCGGCGGCCTTGTCCGTTCGCGCAGCGCTGCGTCGCATCTACCCACTGGAGGACAAAACCATCGCTAAGCCACAAAGAGATCCAAATAGGGGTCGTTACCGCGACATGACGCGGATCAACGACCGAATCCGTGCTCCGAAAGTCCGCGTCGTCATGGCGACGGGCGAACAACTCGGCGTCATGAGCTCACGCGAAGCTCTCGCAAAAGCACAATCACTCGGACTCGACCTCGTCGAAATCGCAGGCCAAGTGGACCCACCAGTCTGCAAGATTGTCGACTACGGGAAATTTAAATACGAGCAGGCAAAGCTGAAAAAACAAAAGTCAAAGAGCGCAACCCGCATGAAGGAAGTGAAATTCCGCGTGGGCACAGGCCAACACGACTACAACATCAAACTCGGTCGGGCCGAAGGATTCCTCGAAGCAAATCACAAATGCCGCTTCGTGCTACAATTCCGTGGTCGCGAAAATGCGCACAAGGATTTGGGATTCGTAGTGCTCAATCGTATCGTCGATGACCTTAAGTCGATGGCTCAAGTGGATCAACCACCACGTCTCAACGGGCGTGCGGTCGCGATGATCCTTTCGCCACTTCCTGCGCATCAACGCAAACGCAAGTTTCATCTGTTCCATGGCGAACTGATGGAGGAAGATGATTTTGAACACGAAGATGCGCAAGATGAAGAAATCCCGGACGAGGACTTCGTTCCAGATGAGGTGATAGATGAGGATGCCAGCGAGGCTCCTGTGGCGATGGAAACCGAAGATGCATCTAAGAGTTGATAGATTTATAGGCCGTGGCGGCGGTTTCTAACCGTCATGGCCTGATTTCACATTCGGCTTGTTGTCCACCACCTCTAACGACATTCCATGCTCTTTCTCTTCGATATCGATGGTACACTCGTCGACACCGGCGGTGCAGGCATGGCCTCGTTGAAGGAGGCGACCAGTGAAATTTTTGGACACGAGGGTCCAGATCTTGACTTAGCTGGCAGCACAGATTTGGGAATCGTAGCAAACATACATCTCCACTTTGCGGTCCAACCTACACGCGAGCGCTTTGATGCATACATCGACGTCTATCTTGCCCGATTGAAAT